>MGOS01000057.1:722-5984 GCA_001797185.1 Clostridiales bacterium GWB2_37_7 | reverse complement strand
CAGAAATTTTGGAATGGCTGCCTGCACCAACCCCCAAGTACTCTTTATTCTCCCAATATATAAGATTATGCTTGCACTCAAAGCCCGGTACAGCAAAATTTGAAATTTCGTATTGCTCTAACCCGTATTTCTTCAGCCGCTCAATTGCACCATGATACATAGTTCGATCCAATTCATCCTCTGGCAGCTGCAGCTTCTCCTGTTGATAAAGCTTATAAAAAGGCGTTCCTTCCTCTACCTTCAAACTATAGCAGGAAATATGCTTCACACCCAGGCTTGCAACCTTTTCTACCGTCTCCATCCACATATCCAAGCTTTGATTGGGCAATGCAAACATCAAATCAACACTTATATTCGTAAAACCTCCCTCTCGAGCTTGCTCAAGATTCAGTAAAAATTGCTCTGTATCGTGTATCCTGCCCAATTGTTTTTGAAGCTCTCTCTGCCACGCCTGCAAGCCTATACTCAGCCTGTTTATCCCCATAGCCCTGTATGCACTGAGGCTGTCTGTACTCACAGTTCCGGGATTGCATTCCATACTTATTTCAGCAGCTTCAGCAATGTATGAATTTATCACCGTCATAATAGCTTCTATGTGCTTATAATGAATAAAGGTGGGAGTACCCCCACCAAAGAAAACTGTTTCAAATATGAAGCCATATTCCTTGATGTACATTTGAATTTCCTTTAAAAGTGCATCAATATAGCTTTTTATTTTATCATCATTACAGACATAGGAGTTAAAATCGCAATAATTGCATTTTTGCTTGCAGAAAGGAATATGTATGTATAGTCCAACTTCCTTCATCTTGACTACTCCTTCTTCTATTGGTTATATCCAAGAAATGAATTGCATCCGCTGCCTTACTCCAGCAAACAATTCCTTATGCAAAATGTTTTTGTTATAACTCTTAATCTCCCAGCTTTAACACTGACATGAAGGCTTCTTGTGGAAGCTCCACACTGCCGACCTGTCTCATACGCTTTTTGCCTTCTTTTTGCTTCTCGAGCAGTTTCTTTTTACGAGTGATGTCTCCACCATAGCATTTCGCCAAAACGTCTTTACGCATTGCTCTGATCGTTTCTCTGGCTATGATTTTACTGCCCACAGCTGCCTGTATCGGAATTTCAAACATTTGTCTTGGTATAACATCCTTTAACTTTTCAGCCATATTACGGCCTCTCGCATAGGCTTTGTCCTTATGAACTATAAAAGATAGCGCATCCACTATTTCAGCATTTAATAAAATATCGAGCTTAACGAGCTCAGACTGTTCATAGCCCTTGAGCTCATAATCAAAGGATGCATAACCCTTTGTTCTGGATTTTAAAGCATCGAAGAAATCGTATATGATTTCGTTTAGCGGCAAATCATAATGCAGCACTACTCTGGTTGTCTCCATATATTCCATGTTGATAAAGGTTCCTCTTCTGTTTTGACAAAGGTCCATTATGGCACCTACATATTCTGTAGGACTCATTATTGTTGCTTTTACGATAGGTTCTTCCATAAAATCAATTTCTTGCAGTTCAGGCAAATTAGAAGGATTGGATACCTCTATTTTTTCTCCGTTTGTCTTGATAACATGGTATATAACACTGGGAGCAGTAGTAACTAAATAAAGATCATACTCTCTTTCCAGTCTTTCTTGTATGATTTCCATATGCAGTAGTCCAAGGAAGCCACAACGGAAACCAAAACCTAATGCCACTGAGGTCTCTGGTTCAAACATCAGAGCAGCATCGTTTAGCTGAAGCTTTTCCAAGGCATCCCTCAGATTATCATAATCTGCACCATCAGCTGGATAAATACCACAGTATACCATAGGCGTTACTTTTCTATAACCCGGCAATGCCTCCTTGCATGGATTGTTGGCATCGGTAATTGTATCACCTACGTGGATATCTTTTACATTCTTTATGCTGGCTGCCACATAACCTACATCGCCAGCCTTCAAGCCGGCATTGGCTACCATGACACCAGGTCTAAAGGTCCCTACCTCCACTACATCATATTCAACGCCTGCTTTCATCATCCTCATCCTAGTACCCGGCTTAAGCTCACCATCCATGATCCTGATAATGGCAATAACGCCCTTGTAGCTATCATAATAGGAGTCGAATATCAAAGCCTTAAGAGGCTTATCTTCATCCCCGCTAGGGGCAGGTATATGCTTTACAAGGCCTTCCAGCACCTCTGCGATTCCAATGCCCTCCTTGGCAGAAACTAAGGCTGCGTAAGATGTATCCAGTCCTATTACATCCTCGACTTCCTTTTTTACAAAGTCAGGATTTGCACTCGGTAAGTCAATTTTATTAATTACAGGATAAAGCTCCAAATTATTATCCAATGCAAGATAAACATTGGCAAGGGTTTGCGCTTCTATACCCTGAGTAGCATCAACTACCAAAATTGCACCCTCACAAGCAGCCAAGCTTCTGGATACCTCATAGGTAAAGTCTACGTGACCCGGCGTATCTATCAGGTTAAAAGTATACTCGATTCCATCCTGAGCTGTATAGTTTAGCCTGACGCTCTGAAGCTTGATGGTTATTCCTCTTTCTCTTTCCAAATCCATGTTGTCCAGTACTTGTTCTTCCATCTCTCTCGCTGACAATACACCTGTCTTTTCAATTAGTCTGTCCGCTAAGGTAGATTTGCCATGGTCAATATGGGCTATTATACAAAAGTTTCTTATATATTTCTGTCTTTCGTTTGACATACAGGATGTCCTCCTTTGTTAATAAACACAGTAATTTACACACTCCATTGAATTATAGCATATATTAATTCTTGGTGAAATATCAAATATTTTTTATTACATTCCTTAACAGCAAAACAGCATCCCCTAAGTAATACTCATCTTATGAGGCTTACCATGTGATGCCGTATATTAGCGCAGCTTGTTTTGTAAATTATTTATGAGGGCTTTTGTTTTTTGTCCAAGTATACCCGTATAATTCTTAATATTTTGTACATTCACGTCATATCGCCGTCCTGCCACATCAATACGCACCAGATTATCATTTTGACTTGTAACCCTCATAGCATATTGGTCCTTATCATTATTAACAAGCTTATATGTAGAAATATCAACAGCATAAACCGTGCTGAGCGCAAACATTATACAAAGCACAACTATTGCAGTATGCATCAGCTTTGTTCTAAAGAAAATCTTTTCTTGTTTACAGGCTTCGCTTCTCTTTTGCATTTCATCACCTACTGTTCTAATTCCTTCATAACCTCTCCTATTACATTGCCCATAAGCTCTGCAGTGTATTCTGCTTCTTGTATTGTATTAAAGGTATCCCCTAACTCAATAAGCAGAGTATGATCTCTATAGAACTGGTTATACTTGCCTTTTCTTTTTATTACTGTTTTCAAGAATAATCCAGGGTATAGTTTATCCATCTTTTTTTGTACATATACGGCAAATTTCTGCAATTCTGCAAAGTTTTTATTATCCGGTCCAATAACAAGGGATACTCTGGCTGCGCTTTTACCATTTATTTTTACTGTATATTCCTCTTTTCTGTTTTTCATATCTCTTTCAGTTTTAGCTTCTATCGCATCACGGTGTACGTCCAATACAACTTTTACTGATGGATTCTTCTCTAATTGACTTATGATTCCCTTTTGTGAATTTATATAGGAATCGGCATAGGAATATTTATCATACTTTGTAGTATCATGTAAAACATTGTACTTGTACTTGCTTTCCAAAACATCTGTCATTATCCTGCCAATTCCAACAACATTTTCCTTATCATTTAAGGAGTGATAATTATTATTGCTGTAAGGTGAATATGATTCTGTAGAATGAGAGTGCAATAACAGCAAAGAAGGCTGTTTCTTCTCTATTTCCAGTCTTGCAGGATCTTGAATATTAGTGATTTCACTGCTTTCTAATGTATTTTCACCTGGCGAGCCTTCTGCATTAATCGCTTCCTCAGCTCTATATTCTTCCATTTCACTAAAATATATCTCTCCCTCTGGTGCTTCATCAAAGTTGCTTATTACCGGCACCTTGTCATCTTCATCCTGCCTCATGGAAGCTAGTCTTGCTTCATTATCATATTGACTAAATGCAGTGAATACAAAGCTAAAATAAGTCCTTGGATCCTTTACATCTAAGTTCATTCCATTGAATGCTTTACTGAAAGTTGATGCTGCAAAGCTAGGCAGCTTATTGCCATATTTGCTTTCATAGCTTATCTTGGCCGCAGGAATGGCTGTGTTTATGATATTGATGTATAGATTGCCAGTATACCTCTCGATATTGGCATCTTGCCCATAGTCACTGAATACAGTTAATGCCGCATCAGAGGAGTCGTTCCAATATAACCATCTAACAAACAAAAAACCCGCAATTATTAAGGCAGCTGCAGATACCGCTATGATAACATACTTCAAAATATACTCCCTTGTTTTCACAAAATACACCTCACTTCTTCAACCTGCCTGTTGTTAATAACTGTTACCTTAACTATTGTGCATTTGTACTCTTAAACATATATGCGATTTTTAGAAATATATGATACAAAAAGCAAGCTTACCTATTAAAAGGTAAGCTTGCGGCTGTTGCCAATGAGTATTAAAAATAAAAGCATTGTATATAGCACAAAATATACAGCTTGGTTGTACTTGACTGTTTGTGAGTCTAAAAAGTCCTACCTGATTCAAAGAGTCATCCGTGCCTCTGAATCAGCGTCTGACATCGTGTCAGACCTACGCACTTTGTAGCCTCACTTCACAGAGTACAACACAAACTCTATAACAATGCGCCTTAATACAATACTTTTATTTTTCTATAACTATCAGGTCTTACCTTTCATTTAGGTAAGCTTGCTTCAGAATGCTGTTAACCTAATTTATATATCGCCCCAAATCCTTTGTGTCAATGCCAGGATGCAATGCGACATTTAGACCGTCTGCTATTACAACAGCGATATCTTCAATCAATCTATCAACTTCCTTTGGTGTCACCATTAAATGACCAAAGTAAGGATAAAGTACTTCCTGGATAAGCTTATATTTATCATCTCTATTCATTTCTTTTAGCATATTGTAGAACTCACTGTCCTTGCTTGCTCCTTCTATCATGGAGTCGATTACCAAATCTATGGTGTCATTTGCCATAGTGGCTGCATCTACTACAGTAGGAACTCCAATGGCTATAACCGGTATCCCTAAGGTTTCCTTACTCAACTGCTTCCTGTTATTACCTACTCCAGAGCCGGGATTAATACCGGTGTCTGCTA
>MGOS01000057.1:311-696 GCA_001797185.1 Clostridiales bacterium GWB2_37_7 | reverse complement strand
TAATTATTTCGCTGGTTTCTATGCCAGTAATACCTAGTACTCCCGGAGCCACTGCACATACAGATCTCACACTTTCATCTATTTGTTCAGGAATATATTCTTTTATATGTCTTGTAACCAAGAGATGATCAATTGCCTTTGGTCCCAACGCATCAGGAGTGATATTCCAATTCCCCAGACCTACTACCAATATAACAGAGCGATCATTTAGCTTAACGAGGCTCGCTATTTCCAAAGACAAAGCCTTACTTACTTCCTCTTGCAAATCCTTATCATTATCTTTTAACCTGGGCACCTCTAAGGTTATGTAATTCCCTTTTGCTTTTCCCATTATACGAGCCCCAATTTCTTCCTCCACATTTACTCTGGTAATCGTGATATCCTC
>MGOS01000057.1:0-228 GCA_001797185.1 Clostridiales bacterium GWB2_37_7 | reverse complement strand
CTGTCCTGATATTATTCACATTATTACCTCCATTTAAATATGCTATGGTTAATTTCCAATAAATTGTTTATAATAAAGCAAAGAACATTTTGTATGAAGTTTTTGTTATAAGCATCAATTTTATACACAAAACCATACAGCGGATGACCATCGGAACGGATTATTAAATTAACTTGCATTTTAATTTCCATTGTGATAAAATACCACTTGTCAATTGTGTGTTGAAGG
>MGOS01000056.1:13817-15551 GCA_001797185.1 Clostridiales bacterium GWB2_37_7 | reverse complement strand
CGCTGAATAGACATGGCGTGGAGCAAGAAAACGTAGAAATTGCATGGGTGCCTGGAGCTTTTGAAATACCGCTGATCGCAAAGAAAATGGCTAGCTCAAAAAAATATGACGGAGTAATCTGTCTTGGTGCTGTTATTAGAGGATCAACTCCACATTTTGACTATGTTTCAAGTGAAGTAACAAAAGGTATTGCACATGTTTCTCTTGATACTGAAGTACCAGTAATATTTGGCGTTCTAACTACGGATACCATCGAGCAAGCGATTGAGAGAGCAGGTACAAAAGCAGGAAACAAGGGCTTTGAAGCTGCAGTTACAGCAATAGAAATGGCAAATCTAATTGGTGAATTGAAGAAATAGTAGAGATTCATATGAATAGTAAGGGGCTGGTTGCTGTGCCAGCCCGTTTTCAATTGCAGATTAATTCTAGAAAGAAGTGTATTCACATGAGAGATTTTACAAAGATAAAAACAATTATTTTTGATTATGATGGTACCTTGCACAACAGCATCAAGATATATGCACCGGCTTTTTGTAAGGCTTACAAATATCTTGTTGAAAATGGCTTTGCAAAAGAGCGTAGCTGGAGTGAGGAAGAAATCAGCTATTGGCTAGGCTTTAACAGTCAAGAAATGTGGGCTGCATTTATGCCGGGTTTGCCGCTGGAAACAAAAGAGCTTTGTAGCCGCATCATAGGTGAAGAAATGAAAAAGCTGGTGGAAGAGGGCAAGTCAGTGCTTTATGAAGGCGCTCTTCATACCTTGGATTACTTAAAGCAGAAGGGCTATCATCTGGTATTCCTGAGTAATTGCAAGCTTTATTATAGGGATGCGCATAAAAAAACCTTCCAGCTTGAACGGTATTTTGAGGATATGGTTTGTTCTGAAGAGCACAGCTTTATACCTAAGTATGAAATACTTGGCAGAATAAAACACAATTATCCCGGTGAACTGGTTATGATAGGGGATAGAGCGCAAGATATAGAAGCAGGAGTTAAAAATAATATACCTACGATAGGATGCACCTATGGTTTTGCGGTTGAAGGTGAATTGAAGGATTCAGACATGCTGATAAACGATATCACAGAACTGAAGAATTATTTATAAATTTACGAAAGCTCTAAAGGAATTAGCGGATATAGTACCCAAACACCTTAGCAGAACGGCAAGGCTTTATATTCTGGCTATAAATAGGAAATCGAATAAAAGATACAGTTTGACATCATATAACACGAATGATATAATCAACAACGTAAACAATTGAATAGTTTGTATCAGGTGTCCAATATTGGATGAAAAGGGAAAGCGGTTAAAATCCGCTGCAGCCCACCGTTACTGTAAAGCAGATGAAACCTGTTTGCAAGTTTGACTTGCAGCCACTGAATTAATTTCGGGAAGGTACAGGGAGTAAAATGATGCTAAGCCAGGAGACCTGCCTGATATTTGCAAATTCTTTCGGAGGGAAAGATAGATGCGTATAGAAGTGTATGCTTTTTTGGCTTTTATAACATTGTAATCGGGAACCTCTTTTTAGAGGTTCTTTTTTATTTGTAAAAAAAGAGGAATGAATATGAAAACAATTTTAATCACTGCACCATCAAGCGGAAGCGGCAAAACAACAATAACAATCGGTATTATCAGAGCCTTGATAAAAAGCGGCTTGGAGGTTTGTGCATTTAAGACAGGTCCGGACTATATAGATAGAGCCTTCTTAGAAAAAGCCAGCGGAAGAAGAG
>MGOS01000056.1:11001-13738 GCA_001797185.1 Clostridiales bacterium GWB2_37_7 | reverse complement strand
AGTTACGATATAGCAAGGGAATTGGATATCAACTCGATACTGGTTTATACACTTAAAGGAGAAGTGTTCTCGGCAATACCTAAAATAAAAGGCATGGCAGAATTTGAAGCTTCAAATATCAAGGCTGTTATTTTTAACAATGTGACAGAAAAGCAATATGAAATGCTAAAGGAAGCCTTAGAAAACCATACAGATTTGAAGGTTCTAGGTTATATACCAAAACTACAAGATGTACAATTCAATAGCAGGCATCTTGGTTTAGTACAAAGTATTGAAATATCGGACTTAGAGGCTAAAATTAATGTTATTGCTGAGGTTGTGCTTAAGAATATTGATTTGGATATGCTTGTTAAGCTGATGAAGGATGGTTATACACAGGCAGCTCCATCGGTCAAAAAGCGCAATATTAGGGCAGCCATTGCAATGGATCATGCATTTTCCTTTTACTATGCGGAAAACATCAATCTCTTGGAAATGGCATGCCATGTGTCATACTTCTCACCCTTGCAGGATAAGTCCCTACCGGATTGTGATTTACTATATTTGGGCGGCGGATATCCGGAGGTGTTTAAGGAAGCACTGGCACAAAACAATAGCATGTTGGCTTCAATAAAGGCTTATGCTGAAAATGGCGGCTATATCTATTCCGAATGCGGAGGCTTTATGTACCTCAATGAATATATAGATGATGCAGAAATGGTTGGCATATTTAAGGGACATAGCAAGCTGACCATGAGCCTTCAACGCTTTGGATATATAGATATGCAGCTGAAGGAAGACTGTATGTTTGGCAAAAAAGGCAATAAGATAACTGCCCATGAATTTCATAAATCTGTTACTGATTTGAACAATGAACCAATATTTTCAGTAGCAAAGACCATGGGGGATGCCAAATGGGAATGCGGGTACATATATAAAAACACCTATGGCGGCTATCCACACATTAATTTTTTAGGAAACATGGATGTATTAAAAAATATTTTAGATCGTATCGAAGGGAGTAAAAAATATGAGAGGTTTATTAGTAATCGGACACGGCAGCAGATCAAAGGATGCTAAGGAGGTTTTTTATCAAATTGTAGAACAACTAAAACAGAGCACAAGCACCGAAGTAGAGTGCTGTTTCATGGAAATATCTGAGCCATTTATCCCTGAGACCGTAGAGAAAATGTACAACAAGGGGGTTCGTGAGATCACCGCTCTTCCATATTTCTTGTTCAATGGGATACACATCAAGGAAGATATACCTGAAATCTTGCATTCAACCAAAGCAAAGTACACTGACTTAGCAATCACGATGGCACAGCCCATTGGCTATCATAAGGCTGTGGTAGAGATATTAAAAGAAAGAATGACTGGCGAGTTGACATGTATATAAAGGATCCGATGGCAATAGAAACCAAAAGTATGGAGATTATCAGTCGAGGGTTATCTGCCCATAGCTTTACTGAGCAAGAGCTTAATGTAATAAAAAGAACAATACATACCACGGGGGATTTTGATTATCAAAACATCGTAAGAATTGGTGATGGTGCAATACAGGCTGGCGTAGAAGCCATCAAATCAGGCTGTAGGATTGTAACAGATACCATGATGGCCTTTTCTGGAATTAACAAAAGAAGCTTGGAAAAGGTAAGCTGCAGGATTGATTGCTACATAAGCCATGAGGATATTTTTAGAATAGCAAAGGAAAAGCAAATAACAAGATCTATGGCAGCTATGGACTATGCAGCTGCAGAAGGCGTTGATATATTTGTCATTGGCAATGCTCCCACAGCTTTATATAGAATAGGGGAGCTTATCAGAGAGAATCAGGTTTCACCTAATCTTATAATTGGTGTGCCGGTTGGCTTTGTGGGAGCAGCGGAGTCAAAGGAATATATTAGAGATTTTGGTGTGCCATCTATTACAACAGTAGGAACCAAAGGCGGCAGTAATGTGGCTGCAGCAATTTTAAACGCTATTATTTACATGGCGGTGGGTAGAGATGCATGATCTTTATATAATTAAGGACGGAAAGAAGCTGCGCTGCGGTTATACTACGGGCAGTTGTGCAGCTGCAGCGGCAAAGGCAGCGGCAACAATGCTCATAACTGGTATAACAGTTGATCATATTGAGATTGATACACCGGCAGGTATTCTGCTTAAGCTAAAGGTATACAAGACAAATTTATCTGCTGACTATGTCAGCTGCTGCATAGTAAAGGATGCTGGCGATGACCCGGATGTTACCGATCATATGGAAATATTCGCAAGGGTAAGCAAGCGTGAAGACGGTGCAATAAATATAATCGGCGGAGAGGGTATCGGTACAATCACAAGAAAAGGCTTCTGGGGAGAGGTCGGTCAAGCTGCCATCAATCCTGTGCCAAGAAAAGTGATTACCAAGGAAGTCTCTAAAATAGCTGACTGTGGCTTTGATGTATGGATATATGCGCCTGCCGGTAAAGAGGTAGCAAAGCGAACCTACAATGCCAATATTGGAATTCAAGGTGGTATTTCTATAATTGGAACCTCCGGTATTGTAGAGCCAATGTCTGATGAAGCCTTGAAGAAAACCATATATTTGGAAATTGACTCTGCTTTGGAAGCTGGAGCGGAGGAATTGGTTTTATTTCCTGGGAACTATGGTGAAAACGTAGTTAACAACATGGAACTATCAGGCGCTAGGATAAAGGTATCAAACTTTATCGGCGATGCCCTTATGTATATCAATGAAATGGGATTTAGCACTGTT
>MGOS01000056.1:6063-10986 GCA_001797185.1 Clostridiales bacterium GWB2_37_7 | reverse complement strand
ATCGGTAAGCTATGCAAGCTATCTATTGGTGCTTTTAACACACACAGCAAGCTATGTGATGTACGCATTGAAGCCTTTGTATATTATCTGGCATTAGCGGGTGCACCCATTTCAATCATAAATAGAGTGGATTCTTGCGTGACCTCGGAGGAGGCTGTAAAGCTATTGAAGGAGAATGACTGCCAGGGGATATTTGATGAAATGACTAAGGGCTGTGAGGATAGAATCAGAAGATATCTGAAAAATGAATCTATGAACATAAAGGTAATAATGTATTCCATGGATTACGGTATTTTGGGAGGTAAGCATGATTAGACTTGTGGGGTTGGGTCCGGGAGGCACAAAGCATATTACCTTGGAAGCTGTAGAGATCATAAAAAGAGCGGATGTGGTTATAGCCTTTGCCAGAATTGCAAAGACAGCATTGCAAATAAGAGCTGAAGTGAAGACCATAGACCGAGTAGATCAAATTGTAGATATGTTGAACGCAGACAGGGAAATTGCAATACTTGCCTCGGGGGACCCCTGCTTCTATGGTATACTGGATTTCCTTCAAAGAAATGGGATAGCTATAGATCAAGTTGTGCCAGGTATTTCCTCTATACAGTATATGATGGCAAGGTTGAAGAAAAGCTGGCATAGTGCTGCATTGCTAAGCTTCCATGGGAGAGAATGCAGCATTGAGGAACTCAGAAACTCAAAAACATCAATTGTACTGACGGATAGCAGCTATACGCCCAACTATATCTCACGCTTATTAAGCAATATGGGTGTTAAAGGCAAGATATTTGTGGGATATAACTTATCCTATGAAGATGAGTTGATAATAGAAAAGCAAATTGGTGCAGATATTGATGATTATAGTGCCCTGGCGGTGGTGGTGATAGAGAATGAAATGGATTAGGGATGAAGAGTTTATAAGAGGCAGCATACCTATGACGAAATTTGATGCAAGAGTGTTGATAATGGCCATACTTGAGATTGAGCATGGGGATGTGCTTCTGGATGTTGGCGCAGGAACCGGATCTCTGTCAATCCAAGCTGCCATGTTGGGTGCAGAAGTATATGCAATTGAGAAGGAACATGAGGGAGTAGTGCTTATAGGTCAAAATGCAGAGTTGTTCGGAGTAAAGATCAATACAACTCATGGAACTGCACCTGCCGATATAAAAAGCATTCCTACCTTTAATAAGTGCTTCATCGGCGGAAGCTCAGGCAGGCTGGAGCAGATTATTGATGCATTGGATGAAAAGCTTGAAGCAGGAGGAATTCTAGCAGCCAGCTTCATAATTCCTGATAATATGGTTGATTTTAGAAGAAAGCTAAAGGGGCTGAATTACTCACAGCTTGAAGCTAGACTAATACAGTCCTCAACAATCGATAACTTAGGGCTTCTCAAGGCAAATAATCCAATTTTTATAATCAAGGGGAAAAAGCAATGAAGAAATTATTTGGAATAGGTATTGGTCCCGGAGATAGGGAGTTGATTACGCTGAAGGCTTATAATCTCATAAGAAGCTGCAATTATGTTTTCTTACCGGAAAGTAAGGGGGAAAGCCTTGCAGGTAAAATTACAAGTGAGTTTATTAAGGGTAAGCAAGTAATAGAATTAAGCTTCCCAATGGGCGCTGATAATCAAGAGCGATATCTGCAGGCAGCAATTTTAATCAATGAAACCTTGAAGGATGATGAAACGGGGGTGTTTCTGACCCTTGGAGACCCCATGACCTACAGCACCTACGCTTATTTGATGAAGGAGCTTATTCATCTCAAGGTAGAAACAGAAACCATTCCGGGAATTACTTCCTACAATGCGGCAGCAGCCTTGCTTGGACTCCCGATTACCTTGAAGGATGAGAGCCTTTATCTGGCTGATGGCAATATAGATGAAGAAATATTGAAGAGAATTGATTCTGTTTGTATATTAAAGGTAAGCAAGAATAAGCAGGAAATTATAGATAAGCTGGAGCGCAATGACTTTGATTATACATATGTAAAGCGCTGTACGCAGGCAAATCAAGCAGTGCTTTACAATAAAGAAGAGATGTTGGCGGATACTGATTATATGTCACTGATATTCGCAAGGAGGAATTAAATGATTTACTTTATAGGTGCCGGACCTGGAGATGTAGACTTAATAACAGTAAAAGGCAGAAGAATACTCGAAGCTGCAGATGTTGTTATTTATGCAGGATCTCTTGTTTGGGATGAGCATTTGAAGTTCTGCAAACAGGAATGTGAGTTTTATAATAGTGCATCAATGACCCTGGAAACGGTCATTGATGTGATGCAGAAGTCTGAAAGCGCTGGTAAGAAAACTGTTCGACTGCATACTGGAGATCCCAGCATCTACGGTGCAATAAGAGAGCAAATGGATTTATTGAATATGCAAAACATAGCCTTTGATGTGATACCGGGAGTAAGCTCTTTTACAGCTAGCTGCGCAGCCATTAAGCGGGAATTTACCCTTCCTAATGTAAGCCAGACCGTAATCATCACAAGAATGGAAGGAAGGACTCCGGTACCTAAGGATGAGGATTTAGAGCTTTTGGCTGCTCATAAATGTTCCATGGCTATTTTCTTATCGGTTCAGGATATTGAAAAGGTTGTTGAAAAATTGGTAAAAGGCTATCAGAGGTCTGATGTACCAGTAGCTATAGTGTATAAGGCAACTTGGCCGGAGCAAAAGATCATATTTGGTACTTTGGAAAATATTGCAGAAAAGGTTAAGAGCGAGGATATAAAGAATTTCTCGCAGATTTTAGTGGGGGACTTTATTGAGGGTGCATATGAGAGATCCTTGCTGTATCATCCGGAATTTACCCATGCCTTCAGAGAGGGCAGCAAATGAAGCTGGCTTGTGTCGTATTTTCGGCGGAGGGGCTAAAGATTGCAGAGAAGCTTAAATTGAGTCAGGCATTTATTGTAGAAATATTTGAAAAGCATAGCTATAAGGAGCAACTGGACAATATCTTTAGTAATTATAAAGGAATTGTGTTTATAGGTGCTGTAGGAATAGCTGTCAGATTGTCTGCTCCTTATCTTATACATAAAGCCATAGATCCTGCTATTGTCGTTGTAGATGATTTGGGAAGATTCTCTATCAGTCTTATATCGGGACACTTGGGAGGAGCAAATGACTTAACTCAAAGTCTTGCAGAGATATTAAAGTGTCAGCCTGTTATCACGACAGCATCTGACGGAAGAAATATAGAAGCCATTGATATATTTGCCAAGAACAATGGACTATATATAGAAAGCATGGAAGCAGCAAAGAGACTAACGTCCATGATGCTGGAAGGCAGAAAAATTAAATTGGAATCAGAGCGGAAGCTTAAGCTGGACTATCCATTTCTGACAGACAGCGACTATGATGGAGTAATTATTGTAAGCTCACAGCTTAATCTGACAAGCGATAAGCCAACCTGCATACTGCGTCCTAAAAATATAAATGTTGGAGTTGGCTGCAGAAGAGGAAAACAAAGGGACGAGATATTAAAGGCTATTGAAGATGTATTTGCATTAAACAATATAAGCTTAAATAGCCTTAAGGCAATAGCCACAGTTGATGTGAAAAGTGATGAAGCAGGTATAATAGAGGCTTGCAATAAGCTAGGCTGTAGTTTAAAGATATATAGCAGAGAACAAATCAGCAAGGTGCAGGATCAATTTGCGTCCAGTGATTTTGTAAAGTCAAAAATAGGGGTTTCCTCTGTTTGTGAGCCCTGTGCAGCTCTAGCAGGTGGAGAGATGATCGTTTCAAAGACTGCGAATAATGGAATAACCATTGCAGTAGCTAAGGAGAGATAGCATGGGAAAATTGTATGTTGTTGGAATAGGACCTGGCGGCAAAGAACACATGACGTTGAAGGCTTTGGAGACCATTCATCAATGTGAGGTTATAGTAGGCTATACCTTTTATATTGAACTGATTAGGGATTTGGTACAAGGCAAAAGAGTTATAAGGACAGGCATGATGGGCGAAATAGAAAGATGTAAAATGGCGGTTGAGGAAACGGTCAAGGGCTTTGATACATGTATCATTAGTACTGGAGATGCAGGGCTATACGGTATGGCAGGACCTATCCTGGAGCTGGCAAAGGATTTAGAAGTAGAGGTGATTCCCGGCGTTACTTCCTCCTTTTGCGCAGCTGCTGAGGTTGGGGCACCCATTATGCATGATTTTTGCACTATAAGCTTAAGTGACTTAATGACGCCTTGGGAAATGATAGAGAAAAGACTGCATCGGGCAGCTGATGGAGATTTTACAATCGCATTATATAATCCCAAAAGCAAAGGGCGTTCAGAGCATATAAAAAAAGCAATCAGTATCATTTCTGAATATAAGAGCCCATCAACACCTGTTGCATTAGTGAAAAATGCAGGCAGAGCAGGAAACGAAAAACGTATCGTTACATTAGGAACCATTGATTATGATTTCATAGATATGATGACCGTTGTATTGATTGGCAACAGCAATACCTTTATTGAGAAGGGGAGAATGATTACACCTAGGGGGTATTCCCGTTGATGTGGATAATCGGAGGAACCATTGAAGCCAGAAGCTTGATTAACGACTTGGAAGGTAAAAGGGATTTTGTCGTGACCGTAGCAACTTATAGCGGAGCAGAAATGCTTGAATATGAGAATGCCATTATAGGCAGGATGGATCAACAAGCTATGGTTCAATTTATAAGAGAACGAGGAATTCATACTGTAATTGATATGTCGCATCCTTATGCTCTAGAGGTTACGCATAACGCAAAAACAGCCTGTGTGGAAACAAATGCAGAATACATCAGGTACAGTAGGCGAGCTGCTGATACCAAAGACTGTGTCAATGTTGATTCTGTTGATGCTTGCGCCGAGTTTCTCATAGATATTAAAGGCTGTGTGTTTTTTACGACAGGCATTAAAAATATA
>MGOS01000056.1:3764-6043 GCA_001797185.1 Clostridiales bacterium GWB2_37_7 | reverse complement strand
AGGAAAAAATCGATTTATTTACAGAGTGTTGCCTTCCTTGTTTAGCATTCAGGAATGCGTTGATAACAATATTAGAATGGAGGATATTGTTGCTATTTTGGGTCCGGTATCAGAAGAGTTGAACTATCAGATTTTTAAAGACTTTAAGGTTGATTATGTAGTAATGAAAAACAGCGGCAAGGAAGGCGGTACCCATGAGAAAATTCAAGCCTGCAAGCGGCTGGGTATTACTTCTGTGGTCATAGGCAGGCAATCTACAGAGGGTGTATTTGAAAATATTGAAGAGCTATTGTTATTAATAGGAATTGAGAGGTAAACAAAATGAAAAAGAATGTAGTATTCATATTGGTATTATGTATGATTCTAGTAATAATCATTGGATGCAAGCAGGTAGAGGAACCAAAGGTGTCAGAAACAACAGCTGATGTAGAGCAGTCACAAGCTCCTGCAGCTGAGCCTGTTGCGGAGATCAATGTCACAGCGCCGGCTGCAGCTGCAGAGCCAAAGGTAGAGGTTGCAAAAAAGCTTGAGGAAAAAACCATAGAACAGGCTAAAGTCGAAAACACGGTTAAAGCTCCTGAAACAACTAAAACATCAGAGCCAGCAAAAGCCGAAGAGCAGCCAGATACAGTTACTTTTACAGACAGTTTAGGTAAAACGGTTACACTTAAGAAAAATCCACAAAGAGTAGTAAGTCTGCATACATCTTTTCTGGATTTGTGGGATTTAGCAGGAGGCAGGGTTGTAGGAAGAGCTGATACGAAGGAAAGTGTGCCTGTAGCTGCAAAGGATGTAGAGACAGTGGGTCTATATACGAATCCTAATTTGGAAAAAATACTTGATTTACAGCCTGATCTAGTACTTATTAGTACAGATGTAAGTGCTCAGGTAGCGCTAATTCCTATGTTAGAGAAAAACAATATTCAATATGCAGCATTGAAATATAACACCTTTAAGGATTATGCAAAGATGCTTAAGATTTATACTGGATTAACAGACAGAGCGGATCTATATCAAGCAAAAGGTGTAGAAATAGCAAAGAAAATAGATGAAATTACTGCAAAGGTACCTCAAGACAGAAAACCTTCAATACTATTGTTACTTGGCTCGTCGAAGACTGTAAGTGTAAGGCTGCCGGATACAACTGTCGGTGAGATGCTTCAGGATTTAGGCACAGTAAATATTGCAACTGATTCAAGTCTAAGAGCAGCTGATATGGAAATTTTTAGTATGGAAAGGGTAATCGAAAAAAATCCTGACTTCATATTTGTTCAAACTATGGGAAATGTAGAAGAAACTACAGAAAGAATAAAGAAGGATATTGAGGCAAATCCGGCATGGGGCTACCTAAAGGCTGTCAAAGAAGGAAAGTATATATTCTTGCCAAAGGATTTGTTCTTATTCAAGCCAAATGATAGATATGCTGAAGCCTATGAGGAGCTGGCAAAAATGCTTTATCCGGATATATTTTAAATATTATACATAAAAGGATGATTACAATGACAGAACCCAAAGCTTATATAAGTAAAAAGCCTGAATCAAATTTTATAAAGTATAGAGAATTGCATACACGTAAAATCGCAATACTGTTTGTCTTAGGAATTGTTTGCTTAATAAGCTTTTTGTTCAGCGTAGGAAAAGGATCCTTGAATCTGACACCAATGGAAGTGGTAAAGGCCATATTCATAGAGAAGGAAACTGTAAACCATCAAATCATATGGAATGTCAGGTTGCCCAGAACCCTGGTCGCGGGCTTGGTAGGGGTCTGCCTTTCCTTATCTGGTGTCATTCTACAAGGTGTGATGAGGAATCCCTTGGCTTCTCCTAATATTATAGGGGTATCTTCGGGAGCTGGATTAATGGCATTTATAATCATGATTATCTTTCCGCAGTATTATTACCTTGTTCCGGCAGGCGCTTTTGTGGGGGCGTTGCTTGCAGCCCTGCTTATTTATACACTGGCATGGAAAAATGGTATTCAGCCCATGCGTATTATACTGGCTGGGGTAGCAGTTTCATCATTTTTAGGTGCAGGAATAAATGCATTGATGACATTCTTTCCTGAACGTTTAATTGGTGTTGTGGACTTTTTGATTGGCGGCTTATCTGCAAGAACCTGGCCTCACTTTAATATGTTATGGCCATATGCATTATTGGGAATTATCATAACCTTTCTACTGTCAAATCGTCTAAACATCCTGATGCTTGGAGATGAAGTAGCAACTGGAATTGGACTTCATATCGAGAAGACAAGATTGATGTTTATAGCTGTTGCAGCT
>MGOS01000056.1:2529-3729 GCA_001797185.1 Clostridiales bacterium GWB2_37_7 | reverse complement strand
ATTATCGTTATCTATTTCCTGCCACTGCAATACTGGGGGCAGCCGTTGTAATGCTTAGCGATACAATTGCAAGATTGATATTAGATCCTATCGAAATTCCGGTGGGAATTATTATGGCTTTGATAGGCGGGCCTTTCTTCTTGTATTTACTTAGAGAGAGAAGGAGTGTAGGACAATGATATTACAGGGAAAGAATATTTATATTAACTATAATAAAAAAGAAGTAATTAAAGATGTAAGTATTGATGTAAGAAAAGGTGAAATCGTAGCAATTATTGGTCCTAATGGGTCAGGAAAATCAACTATTTTGAAAACTCTCTCCAGAACGCTAAAGCCAAATAAAGGACAGATATTACTGGAGGGTAACAATATCAAAGCTATGAATACCAAAGCTATAGCTCAGAAGCTGGCTATTTTGCCCCAGGTGAGGAGCGTACCTGGTGATATATCTGTAGAAGCATTAGTAAGCTATGGCAGATATCCACATTTGGGCTTCGGGCACAGGCTGCATAAGCAGGATTTTGAGATTATTGATTGGGCAATAGAAAAGACTGACCTGACACAGCTACGTCATCGTTTTGTGGACACATTATCAGGAGGAGAGCGACAAAGAGCATGGATTGCCATGGCACTAGCGCAAAACCCCTCTATTTTACTATTGGATGAACCAACGACTTTTTTAGATATTTCATATCAGCTTGAGACCTTAGAGTTAATTAAGGAGTTAAATGAAAAGCTTGGATTAACCATTGTAATGGTACTGCATGACCTCAATCAAGCTGTCAGATATTCTCATAAAATATATGCATTAAATAAAGGCAAAGTGCATTGTTTTGGAGAAAGTAACAGCTTCCTTAATGAAGAGTTTCTAAAAGATGTATTCAGAATAGAAGGGGATATAGTAGAGGATCAGGCAAATAAATGCCATTATTTAATTCCGCAGAAGGTTGTGCAGGAAGCAAAGCCATAAATAATTTAATGAGACATTTGATGAAAAATAAGTATTTCAAATTTGATAACTTGCTATATCTTCTTATAACTGATTCTTTATATATTCTTCTATTGCTTTTTTTGTTTCTTCCCACTGTATCGACATAATATCCTTTACACAAAAATTGTCTATTCCCATACCTATATTTTAATTTCGCATGTTTGTCAAATATCATCAGCGAAAAATTTACTTTTAAATATCCCAAGAAA
>MGOS01000056.1:0-2517 GCA_001797185.1 Clostridiales bacterium GWB2_37_7 | reverse complement strand
AGTGTTGGTGGAATACTCACCAACATATGTATGTGATCTAGACATGCATTTGCTTCTAGGATTTCCACACCACACCTTTATGTTCAGACAGCTTTCTTAAAATCTTTCCTATATCAACCTTTTTCTACTCATAGCTAAAAGTTTTTTTGAACCACGGGCATAGCCCGTGGTATTCGTAATACAAAAAAATATTAAATAGTTATTTAATATTTTAATGCAATTGACGTAATGCAATAAAAGTCAAACTAATTGGATATATACCATTGACTTCCAATTATGGGCGTGTTACACTTAAATAGTAATTTATACTTTGCTTTTGCAGTGTGAATTTGTATTCCTTCTGTAATATGTTAGCTAAATACGATTTTTAATTGGATAATTTATAAAATGGATAATTGTAGAGGAATGTGTTGATTATAAATTACATTGAGTTTTATAATGAAATTAGGATTGGTAAAAAATAATCATATAGAGGAGATATATTATGGGCCTAAATTCAATAGTAAAAAGGAGAATTTACACTATAGTTTTATGCGCTTTGATACCTATGTTACTTTTGGTCTATTTTACAAATTTATGGCTTATCCGAGATCATATAACCCCTTCCTCTAATAAGGATTTAGAACTAGATGTTATGATATTGGAAAATACTTTATATATAAATTATAAGTGGATAGGTTATAAAGAAGATAGTACTTTAGCTGATTATATAGTTGTAGAGTATGAACCAAGTTCAATTGAATTTATTAAGACTGCAAATGTTCTGGGTTATAGTATACAACAAATAAATCAAGTATTACCTTATTTGGGAGGTGATGAATTTAAATATTCTGATGACATAGCTAAATTAATAATACCACTTGAGAAAAAAGTACCATCAGAAGCTATACAACTAACTATAGAAAGTAAAAAGGTAATTAAACCAATAATGGAAGTATATTATATTCATGTAGTCAGTTTGCCAATGGATAATCCTTCTGGATGGATTAAGAAAAATACATTTAAAGATCAAAAATGACATTGATAAAATCGTTGTTGTAATATGTTGTTTCCTAACGATTTTCTCTTTATAGACAAGCATTATTAATCATATTTTCTATAGAAAACAGTCATATTAAAGGGAGGTTCCGCAAATGAAAAAAAGAGTTAACCCATATATCATAACAGCTTTTATTATTTTACTTGCTGCGGTTATATCTATATTTGTAAGCTTGAATAATTTTACTTCTGCAGATAAGATATCTGATAAAATTGTTGCTAAGGTAAATGGTGAACCTATATGCTACAATACTGTAAAAAATATTATTGAAAAAGAATACTTTAATTTAGTCTTAAATCAAATAATAGACGATACACTAGTAACTCAAGAGGCGAAAAAACTTAATATAGAAATAACAGATTTAGAACATAAAAAAATGAACAACTCAGATAAAGATATTCAGAATAAAGAAATAATGGGACTTGTACATAAAATTTTAGTGACAAGAATTGATGACAGTAAATTAGAAAAGTATTTTAATGAAGAACTTGCCGGACAAAGAAATATTGAAGGTAAATACATATGGATTTTCAATATAGATCATAAGCTTGGAACGGATCTAATTATAGAATTTAAACGTAATGGTTCGATAGAAAAAGCTATCAACAAATTAAGTATATCAGAGAGATTAATAGTAAAGAAAATTATAAAGCCAGATGATAAAGAGATATTCCCAATGTTAAGTGATATAGCCGAGGGCGAAGTTGGAATGATTATGAAAGGAACTGAACATATAATGGTTTTTGTAGATAAAGTAATTTACAGTGACTCGCTTGAATTTCCTCGAGATAAGGAAATAATTATGAATGAGTATCTTTCTGAGAATTTTGGTAAGGAAATGTTGGAATTATTAGCTAGCTTAAGAAGTGAAACAGATATAACTTATTATGAAGTGATAACAAATAATTACTAGGAGGTCGTTTATTCATGAAAAATAAAAAGAAATTTCTTAGTCTTTTCATGGTTCTGGCATTACTACTTTCAAGTTTTTCTTTAGTATATGCTAACAAAGACAGTGATGAAACAGCTAAAATTACAGGTAGAGCAACACAAACACTCTTTATATCATTTGATACAGCTGGTATGCCTACAAATGAACAGAAAGAATTACTTTTAAAAGGTGGCTGGAAGTATAACAACAAAGGGTTTTACAAGATTTACCCAGACAAACTTGGTACAATAGAATATGATAATAACAAAGTTACAGTTGATGATGAAGGATATTTCAGTATTGAAATAAAAGGTGAATATAAGGAAGAGTTGCTAAAGCTAGATGGGTATGATAAGAATCAGTTTAAAATCGATAACAAAAACTTAAAAAGTGGAAGTAACTATGTTATGCTTGATAATCTAGTGGATTTCCAAGACTTTGCTACTAGACATATAGAACCTGAAGAAAATATTGATTATTTCTCGGCTCGAGCAACAGCGATACGCCTTTGGGCATCACCTGTTCACATCATGAGCATCACTTTTTG
>MGOS01000055.1:29662-29901 GCA_001797185.1 Clostridiales bacterium GWB2_37_7 | reverse complement strand
ATTGATTATCGTTTCCTGTTTACACTTGGGACAAAATAACGGGAAGTTTTCTAGCACCGTATCAACACCTATCTTGACCCGTGTTTTACTGCCACAGACTGGGCATAATATCCACTCGTATTTACACATTCTACCATCCCTTTACTTGATGTTTTTGTTGACCACTATCATTGTAATGCCTGCAAACATTAAGCTGCTTTGCGTTTATAAGCCCTCATTGCGAATACGTAAGCAACAAC
>MGOS01000055.1:19667-29628 GCA_001797185.1 Clostridiales bacterium GWB2_37_7 | reverse complement strand
ATATCGTTTCCGACAGGTTCGGAGTTCAGCAAAGCGCGTACCGTCTCCACGATTGATGTTACAGGCTGATTCTCCGCAAAAACGCGTACAACTGTCGGCATCGTTTCGGTCGGCACAAAAGCTGAACTGAGAAAGGGCAGGAAAAGCAGCAGATATGAGAACGTAGACGCGCCCTCCATCGATTTTGCCGTGATCCCCGGAATGACCGCGATCCATGTCAGCGCAAGCGTGTATAGTGCAAGTATTCCTAGTGCCGCGAGCCAGTTAAATATTCCCGCGCTTGAACGGAAGCCCATAATAAACGCAACGAGGATAATAATAACGACGGTAAGCATGTTGGACACAAGAGAGGTCAGCACATGACTCCATAGCACCGACGAGCGGCTGATAGGCATAGAATTGAACCGCGAGAAAAGCCCTTTCTGCATATCCAAAAACAGCCGAAAGGCGGTGTATGCTATGCCGGAAGCGATAGCCATCAACAGTATGCCCGGCAGTTGATAATTAACATAATTCACATCAGCACCCATACTCATTTTTACCGCGCCGCCGAATACATAGACAAACATCAGCATCATCGCAATCGGCGTTATCGCGACCGTGATAATCGTGTCCGGGCTGCGCAATATGTGCTTCATTAAGCGCCCGGTCAGTACCCCTGTATTATTTTTCATTTTGTTGACCTCCTTTACCGATGATCGCGAGGAAAATCTCCTCCAGTGTCGGTTGTTTCTCAATATATTCTTTTTTTGCAGACGGGAATAGCTTTTTGAGTTCTTCAAGTGTCCCGTTAGCGATAATTTTGCCCTCGTTCAGAATCGCGATTTTGTCGGCAAGCTGTTCCGCTTCATCCAGATACTGCGTTGTGAGCAGAATCGTCACGCCGCTGCCGGCAAGCTCCTTAACAGTTTTCCAGACCTCAAGACGCCCCTCCGGGTCAAGTCCGGTTGTCGGCTCGTCAAGAAAGATGACGGCAGGCGCTCCCACAAGACTCATCGCTATATCCAGCCTGCGCTTCATGCCTCCGGAATACGTACCCGCCCGTTTGCTTGCCGCGTCAGTAAGACCAAAGCGCTTGAGCAGACCGTCGGCAACTTGGGCCGGTTTGGGAACATTCCTTAGCTTTGCGATCAGTAAAATGTTTTCCTGACCGGTCAATATCTCGTCCACAGCGGCGAACTGCCCGGTCAGGCTGATATTTTCGCGCACCTTTTCCGGCTGACTAGAAACGTCAAAGCCGCAGACCCTCGCGGTTCCTCCGTCAGATTTCAGAAGTGTCGAAAGGATGTTGACCGCCGTAGTCTTGCCCGCACCGTTGGAACCGAGCAGCGCGAAAATCTCACCTCGCTTCACTTCAAAATCGACGCCTTTCAGAACTTCCGTGTCCTTGAAAGACTTTTGCAGCCCTTTTACTTCAATTGCTTTTTCCATCCCGATATCCCCCTTTTACTTTGTTTTATCCGTAACTTATTTCATGGTCTTGTTAACTTCTTGGTCAACAGATTCTTGAATGATGTCAGCAAAAGTTTTTGAATCTTTGACTAGATCGTCGCAGAAAGCCGCTACGTCACTGCCCGTCACTTCGAGTACGCCTTTTCCCAAGACCGCGCCCTCTTCAAAAAGATCTATAATCCCCGAGAGCAAACCCGTCCCTTCGGTTAGCTCAACAGGGCCAACCTTAAAGAGATATTTTTGAATCTCTTTATAAACAATCTGATAATCTTGCGGGAGCACTTTGACACGCGCCATGTGTGCTCGCCACTTTTTTTGCCACTCTTTTTTTTCCTCGATGATATCTTGTATTCTCATTTTATCCTCCTATTTACCTAATTTTTTAGCGATATTATTGTTGAGTTGCTCGCGCCACTTGTCGCGATAAGTCTTTGCCCCTTCTTCGCCTGCCAGCGCTGAACAGAAGCCTTTTATATCGTCACCCAAAACCTCTTGGACACTCTGACCGTCCGCCGCCGTTTCTTCGAGCAGGCCAAGCACACCGTCAAGAATTGGCATAAGGTTGCGACCGGTGAAATTCGAGTAATGCCAAAGATTGGCGTCAATTTCCCCCCATGCCGCTTGATATTCAGTCGGCAGCTTTTTGACACGCGATTCAAAAACTTTCAATTCTCTCTTCATGTCATTTCCTGTAATTAATTCCCAAAAATTCATTATTTTTTCTCCTTTAACTCATTAATTTTTGATGATACGAACTCCCATTTTTCCCAGAACTTCCGTAGTTCCTTGCGCCCCGCGTCGTTGAGTGCGAAAAACTTTCGCGGCGGCCCCAAATCAGATGGTTTTTTTTCTATGTCCACGAGTTTATTCTTCTCAAGCCGCACCAAAATGGTGTAGACAGTTCCTTCCACAACATCTGTGAAACCGAGAGCATTCAACCGCCGCGTGATTTCGTAGCCGTAGGTTTCTCCGCGGCTAATAATTTCAAGAACACAGCCCTCAAGCACGCCTTTGAGCATTTCTGTAATGTTTTCCAATGCAACTCCTCCTTGCTATTCCGTATGACTGGTATGCAGTATTACTTATTACTAGTATATAGTATCACGCAGTAGTATGGTTGTAAAGAGATATTTCTTTGAGGAACCAAAATATCTCCCCAAGTAATATGTGTAATCATTTTATTTTGATTATTAGAACAGTACTCGGTATTTGCTGTTTATTCGCAATGGGCACCATATAATGCGGCGTGATAGATAGGTGTTCAATTAACTGCCTTTGATTCAATTGCCTTTGCAATCTACCTTTGATTGTTATTGCTAAATAATCAAAAATAAATTGCAATAATGAATAATAAATGACCCTGTCTTTATATAATAGTAACGTTTGATAAATCGGCCCCCATGCCCTTGAGGGCGTTGTAGCTCAGCTTATCCATCATTGCACCGTCAAACCGAATGGTCTTGATTGCATTGTAGTATTTCTTGGTCAGGGAAAACGGCGGTGTAAAGGACACATTTTTAAGTGTCGCACCCTTAAACGTAACTTCGTTCAGCGCCGCCTTGCCAAACTTGACGCCAATAAAGGTCTGACCGTCAAGGCATAGCCCCCGCAAATCGGAATACTTAAAGTCCACGCCGTTGAAAATGCAATTCTCAAAAACTGTTTTTCTCAGGTCGGTCATGGTCAGCTTTGCGTCGGTCAGTTTTACATCGGTAAATTTTGCTCTGGCCAGATCTGACTGGCTGAATTCGGTGCGTACAAGAATGGTTTTGTTGAAGCTCGCACCCGCCAGATCAAGAGCGGTAAAGTTGCAGTCTGTCAGATTTGCGCTGTCAAAATTGGCTTCGCGCACGTCGCTGGCCTTGAATGAGCTGCCGGTCAGGTCCGCGCCCGAAAAGTCGGAGCCCCGTAGCGCGCTCGCTTCAAATTTTCCTTTATGCGCGGTAACGCCTGCGAAGTCGCTCTTTGTCAGGTTACTCGCACTGAAGTTAGTCAACACCTGCCACTCCAGCGAACGGGAGAGATTGGCGACCTCCTGTACCGTTTGTTCAATATCACCGATGCTGTCAATGGTCATCTCAAAAGCGGTTTCGTCGTCCTTGCCCTCGGCTTTGAGTTCACGGAATCGCTCCTGCAAATCGGAGTGTAGGTCAGTCTTTAGTTCATCGACGCTTTTTACCCCGTCGTAAGGCGCAAAAACACCATTTAAATAATTTGTCAATTTTTCATTCATAACATCAAATCTCCTTTACAATAAGTTATCAAGAACGCGCTTTGCGTACTCCCAATTGCTTTTGTTATGGGCATAAGTTGCCTTGCCCTTTTCGGTAATCCTGAAATATTTACGTCGTCCGCCCTGTGATTCATCGCCCCAATACCATTCAATATCACCATCCGCCTCAAGCCGCCGGACGCTGGAGTACATAGTGGCTTCCTTTAATTCATACTCCCCGCCCGAGCGCTCGGCAATCAGCTTGACAATCTCGTAACCGTAACGGTCAGCTTCGGATAAGAGTCGTAATATCATCGTATCGGTATGGCCGCGCAGCAGGTCGGATGTGATTTTGTTATCGCTCATATAATCGCCTCCATATTTGCATTATACGACATACTACTATGACAGTCAATGTAATATTTTTATTACAATACTTTGTTTATAAAACATGATATATTCACATCAGTATGCGAAAAGGGTCATGCGAATGGGGTCAGGCTTGAAATGTAATGCGAATGGGGTCAGGCTTGAAATATTCCCTTGTTAATACTATAATGTAAAATAATAGGGGGTGAGTATATGCCAAGAAAACCTAGAATAGAATATCCAGGAGCATTTTATCATGTTATGTGTCGCGGTAATAATGGAGAATATATCCTGACAGAAGAAGAAAAGAAGGAATATGTAAGATTTATAATGAAATATAAGGAAAGATATGAATTCAAGGTTTATGCTTATTGTATAATGGATAATCATATACACCTTCTTTTAGAGACTGGTGAAGTACCCCTTTCAAAGATAATGCAAGGCATTCAGCAGAGCTTTACACAGTATTATAATAAAAAATACAACAGAACAGGACACGTTTTTCAGCAGAGATTTAAAGCACAATTATGTGATAAAGAAAGATACCTCTGGCAGCTCATTAAATACATACATTACAATCCGGTTGAAGCAGGGCTTAAGCAGGGACTGGAATATAGATGGAGCAGTCATAACAGCTATATAACTGGGAAAAACGATACCTTGGTAGAGGTGAGTTTCATACTGAGAATGCTTTCTGAGAATTCGGCAATAGCACAAAAAGAGTACAGAAATTTTATGAATATTGAACATGAAACAGTTCCAATCGAAGAGTACGAGGTTGTTTCAGAACAAGAATACAACTCAAAGCAGCCCTCTGTAAAAAATAGGAAAATCAGACTTGAAGCTATTATAAATGAAGTGTGTAAAGAAGCTGAAGTATCTATTGAGGAAACAATAAGAAGGACCAAGATTCAGAAATATTCCGATGTCAGGAAAGCGATAGTCAGATTAAGTGAGAAATATTCGGACGTATCAAAAAAAGAACTTGCAAAACAGCTAAACTTACCACCTTCAATGATTTCGAAAATAACAAGTGGGAAAAGTCAAGGCACCCAATTGGTTGATGAATTAATGCGCAAATTTGAAGAAAAGGGAATAATTCAAGCCTGACCCCGTTAGTCTGCCGTTAGTCTGCTGATGGCATATAGTAGGAGGTTTCATTTTGAGTAATCCGGTTCTCAAGAAAAATATCGAAAGCCATTACGAGGACTTGTCACTGATTGAGAAAATTATAAACAAGGATGTAGTCGCTTTGGAAACAATTTATAATAAATACAGCAAGCGCCTGACTAATTTTATCAATGGTTTTGTTTCGCCCTATGATGATGTACAGGACATTTTACAGATTACCTTTATCTCTTCACTTGACTCACTGAATAGATATGATGGAAACTGCAAGTTTTTCACCTGGCTTTGTGCTATAGCCAGGCATAAAATTGGTGATTATTACAGAGCAAATCAAAAACCTGTTGATTCCTTGGACAATTTGGGAGAAGGGTATCAATGGCTGCTAATTGCCGGAGATGAAAACAATCCGACAGAGGACTGGCTTCTTAATAAAGAGCTTCGAAGTGTAGTGTGTGCTGTTTTAGAGTTGATGCCTGAACATTATAGGGATTTACTTATTGAAAAATATATTCTCGGTAAAACCTTGAAAGAAATAGCTGCTAGCCGTACAATGACTGTGAAAGCAGCAGAATCCCTCCTAACCCGAGCCCGACAATATTTTAAAAAGTTGGTAAAAGAAAATAATTATTTTTCTGGAGGTTATTTTCATGAAGAATAATATCGATAATCAGAAAGATGTACAGATCATCCATAAACTTCGAAAACATCTATTTTCTCTGCCTGACGAAAAACCTCGTTCTCTTCTGCCGGACTGCAATTGTATGAAATATGCACGTCCGTTTATACGAAAGAGGCTTATTTCAGGTAAGCAGGTTTGTCATTTCTGTAAGTATTTAAAATACAAGCCAAATAAGGAGGAAGGATGTCCTTTTAAGGAGGATGACTAACCAGGAGGTTGTGATAAGTATTCACAACAGAAAAATGTTACATTTAAACCGTGCATGCTGTAAATGTAGTAAGTGTATTGATAACGCTATATTAGCAGCATGTTTTTTTAGTTACAAAATTTTTGTGAATTATGTCCAAATAAGTCGAAGGATTTTTTGATAATATACGATTAAATATATGAAAGGAGGAGAGGCAAAATGGCACCTATTATAATCGTAAAGGACGTAATAAAGGAATATGAAATGGGAGAAGTAAAGACCAGGGTAGCAGATGGAATATCCTTTGAAGTTAATGAGGGTGAGATGGTAGTTGTCCTAGGACCTAGCGGGGCAGGCAAAAGTACGGTGCTCAATATTTTGGGAGGTATTGATTTTCCCACCTCCGGTGAAATTTGGGTAGATGGAAATGATATAGCAAGGTTCAATAGGAAGGAACTGACTATGTATAGAAGAAAACATGTAGGGTTTGTGTTTCAATTCTATAACCTTATGCCGAACCTGACTGCACTGGAGAATGTTGAAATAGCAACCCAGATTTGTGATAAACCCCTGGATGCAGTATCTGTATTAAAGGAAGTGGGGCTGGAAGGGAGAATGGGTAGCTTCCCATCTCAGCTCTCCGGAGGGGAACAGCAGAGAGTCTCTATAGCAAGGGCCGTTGCAAAAAATCCTACTTTGCTTTTATGTGACGAACCTACCGGTGCACTGGATTATGTGACCGGCAAATCCATTTTAAAACTGCTGGGGGATGTTAACAGGCAGGGTAAGAAGACAATAATAATCATTACCCATAACGCTTCCATAGCACAAATGGCTGATAAGGTGGTAAAGATTAAAAATGGTAAGGTAGAGTCTGTAAAATTGAATGCGAATCCATTGCCAGTGGAAAGGATTGAGTGGTGATGCGAATCTTTCTTAAAAAATTTTATAGAGATTTGATGGAATCGAAGGGACAGTTTATGTCTGTCTTGTTGGTAGTTATTGTCGGTGTTATGTTTTACATCGGGATCAATTCTTCTATTGTAAATCTATCGGAATCAGGCAATAAGTATTTTGAGAATTATAGGCTGGCAGACCTGTGGGCATCCGTATACCGGGCTCCGGAGGGTGTGGTTAAAAGGATAGAGACAATTCCGGGAGTGAAAATGGCAACGGGAAGAATCGTCAGGGATGTAAGAATCAGCATAGGTGACAGAGAAGCAATAGTCAGAATCATTACCCTTCCTGACGAAAAAAGATTTAACGTAAATGATATACAGCTAAAATCAGGCAGCTATTTTTCAAATGAATCAGGCAACCAGGCAATAATCTCCTCAGATTTTTATAAAACCAATAAATTATATATAGGCCAAATATTAGAACCTATTATTAATGGAGACAGGGTAAAGCTGAAGATTGTTGGTACAGCTCAGAGCCCGGAATATGTTTATGGAATAAAGGATGGAAGTGAAATGGTGCCGGATTACAAAAGCTTCGGTGTCATCTACGTGAAACAGTCCTTTTTTCAAAGTGTCATGGACTATAAAGGTTCTATAGACGACATAAGTGTACTCTTGAACAAGGGAAGCGATATCAAGAAGGCTAAGGATGAAATGAAAAAAGTACTTAACCAGTATGGACTGGTGAACATTGTGGAAAGAAAAAATCAGATAGCTTATAGCTCCTTTGATGACAGTATAAAGTCCTTAAAAGGAATGGCAGCAGCCTTCCCTATACTTTTTTTCATTGCAGCAGCCGTGATTATTTATATATCAATGAGAAGGATGATAGAAAATCAGAGGACCCAGATAGGTGTCCTCAAAGCTCTAGGCTACAGTAATTTTGATATTATGCTTCACTATCAGACATATCCTTTATTGGTTGGTGTACTGGGCAGTATTATAGGTTCCGTTTTAGGCGTATTTATAATTGGTAAAGGTTTGACAGGCATGCTTGTCAAATATTTTACGCTTCCAATTCAAGAGACAAGGATCGATGCAGGGCTGGTATTGCCAGCGGCCTTACTGGCGGTGTCCTTCTGTGTACTTGCAGGATATACCGCATGCAAAAAAGAGCTGTATCTTGCCCCGGCGGAATCTATGAAACAGGAAGCTCCTGCATCAGGTAAAAATATCTTCCTGGAAAACGCAAGGTTATTCTGGAAAAATATTAATTCCATCTGGAAGATCGTTTTGAAAAATTTTTTCAGGTATAAAAGAAGGTCTGCAATGGCTTCCCTTGGAATTGTTTTTTCAATGGTGCTGCTTATATCAGCATTTGGATTTAAAAATTCCATGGATGCCACCGTAAATGTACAATTCTCCGAAATGCAAAAATTTGATGTGAAGGTTAATTTTTCGAAAATTTTAGATAATGACGAATTGAATTTTATACGAAGCATGGAGCATGTCCAATCCGTCGAGCCGGTATTGGAGACGGGCGTGGAAATTTCCAACGGATGGATGAAGAAAAATGTTGGCTTAACTGCATTAAACCCTGGTTCTGCACTACTTTCTGTCCTTGATGAAGATAGTAGGCCAATAAGAATTCCGGATAATGGTATTTTGCTTCCGGAGAGGCTTATGCGTGCACTATACCTTAAGGTGGGAGATAAAGTATATCTCAGATTCTATTATCCTGGGGAGAATGAAGACAAGGATAAAAAAGAAGCTATAGTAGCAGGAAACTCTTTACAGTATTCAGGTCTGAATGTTATATCCAGCATTGATTACATAAATTATCTGCTTAAAGAAGGACTTGCAGTCAATGCTGCTAATATTAAGCTTGATAACCCGGTAAATGAAAATGATGTAATGCAAAAATTAAAAGAATATCAGGCGATTTCCACCATACAATCGAAATCAGAATTTGCCGAAAACTATAAGAAAGGTATTGAACCCATGAACAGCATCGTTTACGCTATGATACTCGGTGCCATTATTCTTGCTTTTGCAGCCATATATAGCATTGCAAATATCAATATTTTGGAGCGCAGAAGAGAAATTGCAACTCTCTCTGTAATCGGATTTACTTCCAGGGAATTAAAAAGCGTGATTTTTAATGAAAACTATTTAATTTGTGCTTCCGGAATTGTGCTTGGAATACCGCTGGGCAGATTGATGGCGGAATATATGCTCAATATGACCAATACGGATACTATGTACACGCCGCTGGTGCTCAGTTCTTCAAGTTATATAATCTCGGTACTGTTGGTTGTCCTATTTACAATGATGGCAAATGCATTACTGGCAAAAAAAATCTTGTCAATTGATATGGTTGAATCTTTGAAAAGCAGAGAGTAAGGTTAAAAGGAGGGAAAAAAATATGAAAAAGAAGATTATATGGGGGATTATTGCCGGAATTATTTTAGTTTCTTTTCTAGGATGGTTTATGTTAAATCAGGGTACAGCAGTAGGTGTAACTCTGGTAAAAAGAGGCGATATAATACAATTTGTAGAGGACACGGGCACTGTCAAGAGCAAGGATTCACAAACAGTAAGTATCGAAGGCAACGGGCTTATACAAAACCTGTCTGTTGACGTAGGGCAGAAGGTAAAAAAAGGAGAGCTGCTTTTAAGTATGGATAAGTCTCAATTGGAAATCCGACTAAAGGAAGCTGAGGCAAAAATCAAGGAAGCTGAGGCGAATGCCGGAGGAAATGAGATGCAGAATTATTCAATCGGCATAGAAAAGGCAAAAATTTCGGTGGATCAGGCAAAGGTTGCCTATTCATTGGCTTTAAACAATTATAATAATGCAAAAGCACTTTATGAAGCAGGAGCATCAAGTTACGATGAGCTGAATCGGATGGAAGCTGCATTGAAAAATGCAAAAGCCCAGCTGGATGCTGCTCAGGTGGATTTACAGAAGGCACAAACTGATACTCCGAAATACATCCTGGATCTTGAAAATGCACAGTTAGAGCAAGCTATAC
>MGOS01000055.1:19008-19473 GCA_001797185.1 Clostridiales bacterium GWB2_37_7 | reverse complement strand
CAAATGTTTAAGGGTAAAGTTACAAAAATAGCTCCCAGTGCCGAAAAGGTAACATCCTCACTGGGGATTAACCAGCAAAAGGTACCTGTGACTATTGGTCTGCTGGAGCAAACAAAACTCTTGAAACCTGGATATGAAGTTGATGTGAAAGTGATTACACAGAGAAAAAGTAATGTTATAATCGTACCAATAAGTTCCGTGTTTGATTACCAGGGAAAAAGCTCTGTACTTGCAGTAGAATCGGGAAAAGCAGTGCTTAAAACTGTCCAAAAAGGCATTCAGGGTGAATCGTTTGTGGAAATTATGGATGGGTTAAAAGAAGGAGAAATTGTCTTATCAGAACCTGACATCGATGTAAGGGAAGGTATGAAGATTAAGCTGCGCGATTAAGTGCCAGGGAGTGCGTCCGAGCAATGTCGGATCATATAGTGGGTGGGAAGCCCACCGGGTAAGGTTAACCAACCG
>MGOS01000055.1:10782-18942 GCA_001797185.1 Clostridiales bacterium GWB2_37_7 | reverse complement strand
GCCGAAAGCCAGAAGGTTGAAGTGATAGAGCCACGAAATACTAAATAGGAAGGCTGATGCCGTTCCCTGTGCAGAAAGCAACATTATGACAATCGCTAAGGTAAGAGTGTCATAACTTCCTCGGGGTCTGAGAGCTCGGCATGTTATATATTGATATGATACGGTAACTCGGGAGGCCCTATTTGCTCTTCAAACATAAGTTTGGAGTACGTATAACAAGCGATACAAAGTAAGGAAACGGACGGCAATAGGGAGTCGGATTACAGAATAGTACTTATGAGGCAGGGTAATGCTTGCGGAGGGAAGGCTGTAACATATTATCGCCCTTGCAAAGAGAAACATTAACTACACTCTGTCCCTGATATCTCCATCGGATAGCCGATATATGTACTCAAGCAAAAGGATCTTAGTCATCATTACAGGGTCCTCAGAACCCCTGCCGACATCGCTATATCTATCCGCCAATTTTTCATATATGAATGAGAAATCAATGATAGAGTCTATCTTAATGAGGAGATGATCCTTTGGAATTAGTTTTTCATAAATCATGTGATTAAATATATCAATCTGACCGCTACTTTTCTTCAGCATATTCTCAAACCTCCGTAATTTCAATGCTTTACATGATTTAATTATATCAGATTCAGCATGTGCTTTGGGCTTATATGCAAAAAAAGCAGGAACTAAGTAGATCAATTATCTACATAGCTCCTACTTTTGCATAATTATTTTTTGATTTGCATATTTATTATGCTACGTTCGTTTTTCAGAGATTTCCCTGGCACTTAGTCTTTTTAACAAGGTTGAGTTAGCATTAAAGATGTATAAAAGCAAGGAATATTCTATAAATCAGATTACAGAGGCTACTGGGTTGAGCAAGACAACTCTATATAGCTATATAAACAAAGGAGTGCATATTATTAAAGAAAATATTAATCCGTAGCAAGAAAAAATATGACGAATCACTAAATGTTTAAGAATTAAGAAGCTTCACTGCCCAAGAATTTTGTAATAATAATATACTTTACTTAATATCATTAATTAGACAAAACTTGTCTTAAGAAATAAAACTTGGGGGTAGGGTGAAATGAAATACAATAGCAGTTCGGTACTACAAGAATATGAAAACAACCTTAATGATGCAAACAAAGCAATGAAAAGCTTATCATTCTATTGTTCTGATTCAAAAGTCAATGGGTTTACTGGGTGGGTGTTCGAAGAAACAATACATTGTTGTTTGAGAGAGGAACTGAATTATCATAATCGTAATGCTATCATTACCGAACAATTTAAACTAAGCAAATTGGCAAAAGGGACAAGGGGAATAGTAGACTTATTAGTTTCCAATAGGGGGAAGAATATATTTATTGAAATAAAATATAGAGGGATGTTTTCGAATGAAGGAATTAACAAATATGCGGATTACAAGAAAATTGCTAATCAAAATGGATATGAATATTTATATATAACATGTAGTGAAACTTATAAATCATATAAAAATCAAACTGGACAAATATTTGGAAATAATAATGCCTTCTTTTTAAATGATAGTGAGCAAGATGAATGGTGTAGATTTATCGATCGGATACTTAGTATATTGCAATAATAGATCTATTTATTGCAGATAAAATTAAGATGTTATTGAAATACCACCGATTCTTAAGGATTATAACTAATAAAAAATGAGATATGGGGATAGCATATAAGCCTAATGAAAATTTATAAATTGCTAACAAAAAGGGGCTGTTGCACAACTAACAAATAATTAGTTGTGTAGCAGTCCTCTTAATTTACTCGAAAATGGAAAATGCGGATTACGAAGAATCCGTAAATTCAATATAATTAAGATATGGTAAAAACTAAATTACACAATAAAAACTATACCGAATTTAATGGATGCTATCGATTGGTTTTACCATTAAATATTGAAATGTTGATACCTGAGGATGACTCAGTGCGACCGCTAAGCCGCATATTGGAGGGATTGAATTACGAAAAACTATACAGGGCATACTTTTCACTGATTTTTTAGTTTAAGAGAGCAAAAAGGGAGTGTTCGCTCCCTGCTTAAAGTAGGTTTGCGACACTCCCTTCTCTTTATAATTTAATAAGTCTACTTCAGTATGTCGTAACTTTGGTTTATCATTTTATTATAAGTTGTTGCATATTGAAGATCTTAAACCCTATTAAAGTTCTTCGTAGCTCTTAACATATAACCTAACGAAGTTGAACCAATTAAAGAAATTATGGCTAATATCATAAATAGTATTTTATACGAGTCAATATCCTCATTGTTAACATGATCATTTATCTCCATTCCTAAAATCGAGATTCCTATCCCATCACCATCAAGAGAAATATTGATTAGTTGTAAATACTCGACAAAGAATATCACTGTAAAGGATAATAGGATAACTAGTATTATAATAATAGCATTCCGATACTTCATTTTTTTCACCTCAATATTTTTACTTATTCAATGGTTAGTTTATTTATAGTATACAAATTCCCTCCTAAATTAACAATCATTTAGGAGGGAATTTATTTCTATTTACTTCTGTTTGTTATTTCAACAGTGATATTATTATAATCCAAGTATTATTTATTGAAATCTTCAACAAACCAATATACATCAGGTACTGTTGGATAAGCTACGTCCTTAACTTTCTTGTTATTCTTAATCTGTTCAGCAACTTGTACGCTACTTGCGTCTACTAAGTATACTTTATCATTATTTTGTAATTTAGTTAAGTTAGCCGCATCAACAGTAACAGTACCAACTGCTGCTACTACCCCTTGCATTTTATGTGTTAGATACTTTTCAGTTAACTCATTGATCTTATCTTCAGGAATCAATACACCATCTTCTGGCTTACCGCCTAAAGTTGTTCTTATATTGTTCTCATCCAAGAATCTAATTTTGAATTCTGAAACGTTTATCTTTGATTCCTCTACAAAGCTTGTAAATTCTGAAATGCTCAATGGCTTTTTAAATGTTATAGTCACAGGAACTTCCTTGTTGTCATATGCCATTGTTATATCAGCAGATTCTGCCTTAACTTTGCTAGTGTATGAATCTAACTCATTTTTGTTGTTTACCTTTATGAATATCTTTACATTGTAGGCATCCCCTTTGGTATCAACTCTGTACTGAAGCCCTGTATCAAGCTTATTTACGTTTTTACTGTCGGCATAGACAGCAAATGATGCACTCACCATACTTACTACTATTAAGCAAACAACTAGGATTTTAGACACATTTAACTTCTTCATAACGTTCCCTCCTTATTTCCTCTATTGTGTTGTAGTGTAGCCAACGTTTGTAAGTCTTGAGAAATGTACTGTGTTATATTCAGAGCCTGCAGCTTCACTTTCACTTGTGTTAACCTCAAATGTTCCTGAGAAAGATTTATCAGGAACATCATACTCACCGTACATTTCTCTAAACTCTACATCAAAGTAGTATGTTGTACCAGCTACCATTGAATTTGGAGATAAGGATGTGATTTCAGTTTCCTCGTACCATGTGTTCCAATCATCATCGTCTGTGTCAAACTTTCCATTAGGTAGGTTTGTGTAATACCAGCCAGTTGCATCGATGTGACTGTTTGATCCAATATCAGTTATATCAATGCCAGGGTAATAGCTGTTATTGTTATAGTAGTTTTTTATAGCTGTAATGGCACTACTTGTATATTTGAATGTGCTGTAAACTTTTAGTTTATCAGATGTCGGATATGTGTAGTTTGTAGCAACAGTTTGAACTGACCCCGTAGATGGGCCATACGATGCGGCAGTAGAACTCCATGAGCTAGATGCTGCATAAATGGAGAATGGTATTGTAATAAGTAGAGCAATCATGACTAACATTAAGATTGACTTTTTCTTGCCTAAGAACTTATTCATTGAAATACCTCCTTCAATTCTTTCTTTTGATTTGAGTCAGTTTTGAAAGCACTTTCCTGTTTTTGAACACTTATAAATAACTTATATATATCGCGCGAATATACCTTATTAAACTTGGACATGCTTAATTCATTAAAATTATATAATCCTTATTGCCTTAGGTTCTGGTATTTCATTTTAAGTGATATGTACAGTATTTGTGTTAATTATCATTGTGCTAGATAGTGTCAAAGCAATTACAGAAAAAATAATGTACTTCTTAAAGGTTGCCCCCTCCTAGTGTTAATTTAATATTACTATTATTGGATTATTCTGTCAATAGTTAATTTAATGTTATACTAAATATATATAAATATATAAAAGCGATATTTCCTTTGATATATATTTTCTCATGTCAAGCATCTCCCATAACTATTGTACTATGTATTTACATTTTGAAAGATTTAATTCACCCATCTTAGTATTATAGAGGAGTATAATTAAGTGATTTCCAAAATATATATACCTATCCCTACACACAATAAAAAAGGTGATAGCTTCGACTCTCTACTGTTGCATTAAAGAAAATGTTAGTCATTGACAATATGTTACTGGAAAAAATTTAATAAAGAAAAAAGAACCTCTTTGTGTTTGAATAGATTTAACGACAAACCTAAACAACAAAGGAGGTTCTTTATTGTGTCTAGATATAATGATAGATTAGTTTTTTCAAAAATAACAGAAGTAATTGATGGAAATACCCTGAATCAATCCGTCAAGAAATACGCTGGAGATTATCGCACCCAACACTTTGATACCCGTTCACATCTGTTTTCCTTGATATATTTTAACCTAAAGGGAAATACAGGTCTGAGAGATCTTCAAACCAATGTCGCTAACAGCAGCAAATTGAGAGGGTTAATAAATGTGCCTTCTGTTTCGCAGTTTTCAAGGAAAAATGCTTCTAGAGATTATCGAATATTTGAAGATACCTTTAATTACCTAGTTAGAATAGCTGGAAAGAAGTTCAAAAAGACCAACTCCGGAAATGTGCTGAAAACAATAAAAAGAATAGATTCTACAATCATTAACATTGCAGCTAAGCTAGCTCCGTCATTGAAATATGAAGAAAATAAATCTGCTGTTAAGGTCAGCACCCTCTTTAACGCATATAAGTGCCAGGTGCAAAGGTTATTAGGTTATTGATATAATGCACTCTCTGTGGTAAAATATGTATAATATTATGCCGTAGGGGGGTGTGTTTTTTGGCAAGAGCATGGCGTGAAGAATATAAAGGTGGTGTATACCATGTAATAGCTAGGGGGAATAATAAAGAGTATATTTTCAAGGAAGGTATAGATAAAGGCTATTTTATAAAGCTGCTAAAAGACCACTGCAGTACTATGGGATATCAGATATTTGGTTATGTATTAATGGATAATCATTACCACATAGTTATTCAACCTATGGATAAGAAGCTTCAGGAAATTATGCACCAAATTAACAACAAATATAGTAAATATTTCAATTATAAGTACAAAAGAGTAGGACATGTGTTTCAAGGACGGTATAAATCCGTATTAGTGCAAGACGAAAGATATATGTTGAAATTAATAAGATACATTCATCAAAATCCAGTACGTGCAGGTATGACAAGTAAGGTAGAAAATTATAAATGGAGCAGTGATATATATTACAGAAAAAATATTAAAAGCTTTATAAATAAAGAAGTAATATCGAAGATGCTTGATATATGCACTACTGCAGCAACAGAGAAATATAAGGAGTTTATGGAGGAAAAAGAAGATACCGATTATAGCAAACTAAATGCAATCGGGGATGAAGCTTATAGAATATTATGCGAGAGTAAGAAGGAAGTAAAGCAAAGGAAAAGACTAGATGAAATATTATTCGATATGGGCATGGATCTAACTGAGTACAATCAAATTAAAGCTGGGTCTAGGAAAAGGACACTGACAAAATATAAACTAAGTTATACAATTGCTGCAATAGAGCATCACTACACATTGAAGGAAATCGGCGAACATATAGGAATGACAGCTGTATCAGTAAAGAATATGTTGGATAGGTATGAGACGTAGATAACCTAATAACCTGTGTACCTGGCACATTTCTTTCTGGCACATTTCTTTGCTTTGACCGAAGGATGTCATCAAAATTATCAAAGAGTAAATTGTCTAGGAGGGAAATGTATGAGTTCATATGTGCTTGGTTTTCAGGACATTGACAAAACAAAACTCATGGTTGTTGGGGGTAAAGGCGCGAACCTGGGGGAACTTTCCAAGATTGAAGGAATACGCGTACCAGATGGCTTTTGCATTTCTACTGAGGCCTTTAAAAGAATCATTGGGGAAACGTCGTCGATTAACGAATTACTTGATCAGTTATCGCTTCTAGAGGTGGAAGACCGGTCTGGTCGCAAAAGAAATTCGCTTTTGCTGCTCGACCAAGCAACCCGGGATAAAATCGGTGAACTTAGCAGTAAGATTCGCAGAGTCATCGAAGGTATAGTCATTCCTCAAGACATTCATGAAGAAATCACCATCTTTCTCTCCAAGCTTGGAGAAAAAAATGCCTATGCAGTACGATCCAGTGCAACTGCAGAGGATTTACCGACGGCTTCCTTTGCAGGCCAGCAGGATACGTATTTGAACATTATAGGAAAGGAAGCTATACTAAAGCATATCAGCAAGTGCTGGGCATCGCTGTTTACCGACCGGGCAGTAACATACCGCCTTCAAAACGGCTTCGACCACCGTAAGGTTTGCCTGTCTGTTGTTGTTCAGAAGATGGTCTTCCCGCAGGCGGCAGGAATTTTGTTTACTGCCGATCCCGTCACTTGTAATAGGAAGGTGTTATCCATTGATGCCAGCTTCGGACTTGGCGAGGCCTTGGTCTCCGGCCTGGTGAATGCTGATATCTATAAAGTGCGTGACGGCAAGATTATCAATAAGAAGATATCCACCAAGAAGCTGGCTATTTATGCCCTAAAAGATGGCGGAACGAAAGAGCAGGGGATTGAGCCAGAGAGGCAGAATAGGCAAGTGCTGAGGTCTGAGCAGATTTTGCAGCTTGAGCACATGGGTAGAAAGATCGAAGAACATTTCGGTTCCCCACAGGACATCGAATGGTGCTTGGCTCATGATACATTTTATATTGTCCAGAGTCGGCCAATCACAACTTTATACCCCATCCCTGAAGTAAATGATGAGGAAAATCACGTTTATTTATCTGTTGGCCATCAACAAATGATGACCGACCCCATGAAACCATTGGGAATGTCTTTATGGCAGTTAACAGCAGCTAGACCTATGTTTAAAGCAGGTGGAAGGTTGTTTGTTGATGTGGCACAAATGCTGGCTTCACCAGACGGCAGAGAAGTTTTATTAAATACCATGGGCCAACACGATCCGCTCATGAAAGACGCAATTATGACCATCATAGAGCGAGATTTTATAAAATGTTTACCAAATGATAAGAAAGAGCAGAGTTCTGGTAATAGCGATAAAGTTAAGCTGCCTGCAGAACCTCAAGCACAAATCGAAAACAATCCAGGACGCTTGGGCGAGCAGCAAGCGAAGCTTGCGACCAGCCCGTCAATCGTTTCTGATTTGATTAGAAAAAGTCAAACTTCCATAGAAGAGTTGAAACAAAACATTCAAGGGAAATCAGGAACAAATTTAATTGATTTTATACTAGAAGATATCCAGGAGTTAAAGAGAATCTTATTTGACCCACAAAGTTCAGCTGTATTTATGGCCGCCATTAATGCTTCACTTTGGATCAATGAAAAAATGAGCGAGTGGTTGGGTGAAAAGAACGCAGCAGACATACTTTCTCAATCTGTACCAAACAATATTACTTCGGAAATGGGTCTGGCGTTAATGGGTGTGGCAGATGTGATTCGCCCTTATCCCGAAGTAATTGATTATTTACTGAATGTAAAAGACGATAATTTTTTGGAAAAATTAGTTAAGCTCGATGGTGGGCAGGAAGCCCGAGATGCAATCCTGTCTTATCTTGACAAATACGGAATGCGATGCAGCGGAGAAATTGATATTACTAAACCTCGTTTTAGCGAAAAGCCAACTACACTTGTCCCCATGATTCTCAGCAACATCAAAAACTTTGAGCCAAATGCCGGCGATAGGAAATTTGAGCAAGGGCGACAGGAAGCGTTGAAAAAAGAACATGAGTTATTAGATCGATTGAAGCAATTACCGGATGGTGAACAAAAAGCCAAAGAAACAAAAC
>MGOS01000055.1:9314-10666 GCA_001797185.1 Clostridiales bacterium GWB2_37_7 | reverse complement strand
CAAACCAATGTTATTCATGAAAAAGAAGATATATACTATCTCACTTTTGAAGAACTTCGAGAAGTGGTGCATACAAATAAATTGGATTACGATGTCATCAACAAGCGAAAAGAAGAGTACAAATTATTTAAAAAACTAACTCCTCCACGTGTTATCACCTCTGAAGGTGAAATAATTGCAGGCAAGTATAAACGAGAAAATCTTCCAGCGGGCGCTATGGCAGGTCTGCCTGTTTCTTCCGGAGTTATAGAGGGACGGGCACGCGTCATCTTAAGCATGGAAGACGCTGATCTGGAAGATGGAGATATATTAGTCACCGCCTTTACTGACCCCAGCTGGACACCATTATTTGTATCCATAAAAGGCCTAGTCACCGAAGTTGGCGGACTGATGACCCATGGAGCAGTTATCGCACGTGAATATGGCTTACCGGCAGTTGTCGGAGTAGAAAATTCTACCAAATTGATAAAAGATGGGCAAAGAATTCGCGTACATGGAACAGAAGGTTATGTAGTAATCCTATGATGGGGGAAGATGCTGATAGGAAGGCGGTCCAATCAGGGCGCTTTCTCAGAAAGAAAAAGAGACGGTTCTTTTTGCTTGTAAGATTATTACAAAATCGGGATGGAAGAATTCTCATGAGGGATTTCATTATTTGAATAGTAGAATTGAAAATAGTACAATATATATGAAGTTTCGAAAGCTTCATTAGGAGGTTTCATTATGAAAAATGAAAAAAGTGAGTTGTCGCCAGAACAACGTGAAGAACTACTCAGAATATTGGGAGCTCGTTTTGAGAAAAATATGAACTACCATAAAGATCTTGAATGGGCTAAAGTACAAGTAAAGCTGGAAGCTGATACTGAAAAACTATGGTCGCTCAATGAGATGGAAAGAACCAGCGGTGAACCGGATGTTGTTGGTTATGACAAAATGGCAGGGGAATACATTTTTTATGATTGTTCAGCGGAAAGTCCTAAAGGTCGCAGAAGTGTTTGTTACGACCGTGAAGCGCTGGAGTCAAGGAAAGAACATAGACCAGAAAATAACGCTATTGATATGGCTGCTGCTATGGGCATTGAGCTTTTAACGGAAGAACAATACCGAGAGCTGCAGAAACTTGGAAATTTCGATATGAAAACATCGAGCTGGGTGAAAACACCTGATAATATTAGAAAACTAGGCGGGGCCATCTTTTGTGATCGTCGCTATGACACTGTCTTTGTGTACCACAATGGAGCAGAGTCCTACTATGCTGCCAGGGGTTTCCGTGGCTCGCTAAGGGTCTAAATTTTGGTGGGAAGCCTGCTCGGGCGTGCTCATGCAAGAAACGGAAGGTCATGAGATTGATG
>MGOS01000055.1:549-9298 GCA_001797185.1 Clostridiales bacterium GWB2_37_7 | reverse complement strand
GTATCTCTGGTGGTAAGGGAGAAAAAATATAAGCGACAAATCCTCAGCTGAGAATGACCTAGCTGAGGATTTATTTATGTAAAATTTCATAAAATTAAAGAATAATAATAAAACCTCTTGCTCATGACGTAGCGTAACATAATAAAATAAAATCAAGGTGGCTGTAGTATGAGTAGCAAAAGCGACAAATTACTAACAGTGGGCGAACTTGTGAGTAAAGGTGGTATGACTGTACGCACTTTGCAATATTATGATTCAAAAGGTATCTAAGTTCAAAGTGTATATAGCAAGGGTGGAAGACGCATGTACAATAAGCGTGATATTATACGATTACAGAAGAACTTATAGAACTTTACAAGCAGAATGAAAAGCCAGAAAGTGAAAAAGGGCAAATGCTGTTGCTTTTATTCAAGAAACAGCAGAAACGCTGCGCAAGCATTGGCCGTAGTTTGTGTTTATCATGGGATGCGAGCTCATGATCTTTATGCAGGGTATACTAAAAGGACGGAGTTTCTTTGAGCAGATTGGCAATCCATTATCTCTATTGAAGCTTAAAATGTTCAAAGCACATCATAAACCATTGAATGATTTTTTGGTTATAGCAAATAAGGCTGTGAAGGAGGTCTTTCACGGTCAGGTCACATATGCATCGGCGCCAATCGAAGCAATTGATTGGATTTTGTTTGACACTACCAATAACAGCAGCGGGGTTTATTTATGAAAATAAGTGCGTAGGGCTATTTTTGGAGCAATATAACGAGGCGAAAATATGTCCCCCACTTCAATAAGTGGCGGGTTCCGATTTCAGCAACAGGAGGTGGGCATATATCCCCCTGCCTCGTTGAAACGCCTTGGGTAGTTTTTTGCAATAAGTGCAAAAAACTTTCAATAAATCTTGTTATAAAAAAGTGTTTGACTTAGAGTTAACTCCAAGTGGTAAGCTATTAAAGAGAGAAATAATTTAATTAATAAAAAATAATAGGAGGAAAAAGCAATGACAATTGCTGAAGTGAGTAAGAAATTTGGCCTTTCACAAGATACACTGCGCTATTATGAGCGCATTGGATTGGTTCCTAGCATAAGTCGGAGCAAAAGCGGAAATAGAGATTATTCGGAAGAGGACTGCAGATGGATTGAATTTATCAAATGCATGAGGAACGCAGGGCTTCCGATTGAAGCATTGATTGAGTACGTTACGCTGTTTCAAAAGGGTGATGAAACCATTGCTGCTAGAAAAGAACTTTTAACTGAGCAGCGTAAGCTATTAGTGGAAAAAATGGACGAGATGAAGAAAACGTTAGAACGCTTAGATTATAAGATTGAAAGTTATGAATGATTGGTGGTTGAAATTGAAAAAGAACTAAAGAAATAGATAAATTAACATAAAATACACTAGGGAAATCTACATAAAAAGGAAGGTACAAATTTTGAGTAAAGTATACCTGATCAGAAATACAGAGTCGGATTATGACCAGCTTGGCAAAGATGCCTTGGAACTACTGAAAAAGGTAGTATTTGAGACTGGACATAAGTTTGATAAAGAAGTACCGATTAAGGTTCATTTTGGTGAAAAGGGGAACAAGACTTTTATTCCGGCAAGATGCTACGATGAAATCGTAAATTATCTGAAAGAAAAGGTCGTATCTCCGTTATATATAGAAACAAATGTTTTATATAGAGGATCAAGGACTACTACAGAGAAGCATATTGAGACAGCAAAATCCCATGGCTTTACACAGGTCCCAATTATAATTGCAGATGGAGAGATTGGCACAGAGTACGATGAAATAGAAATTAATAAAGAATATATAGATAAATGCAAAATAGGTAAGGGATATGGAAGATTCAAGCAGTTTATTGTAATGAGTCATTTTAAAGGCCATGTAGCAGCGGGGTTCGGCGGTGCGCTAAAGCAGCTTGCTATGGGTTTTGCAGCTAGAGGCGGGAAACTGGAACAGCATTCCGGAATATCCCCTGTGATAGATGCTGAGAAATGCATATCCTGTGGTATTTGTGTGAATAAATGCAACTTCGGTGCTATTCAAATGCCAGATACTGCCGTAATTGATGAAAGTAAATGCATTGGTTGTGCCGGATGTATTGCGGTTTGCCCTCAAGGTGCAATTGAAAACACTTGGGGAGGTTCACATTTCTTAGAGAAGCTTTCAGAGTATGCCTACGGAGCTTCAAAAGATAAAGACATCATATACATTACGTTCGTTCATAACATTACCAAGGAGTGTGACTGTGCCGGCACAGTTATGAAACCAATTACGGGTAATATTGGTATTCTTGCTGGAAAAGATCCTGTTGCTTTAGATACAGCATGCCTAGACTTGATTCAGAAAAACAGCGGAGAAAAGCTTTTTGAAAAAGGCAGAAAATCTCTTCAGCATGCAGAAAAAATCGGATTGGGTACAATGCAATATGAGCTTATTGAAAGCTTTTAAGTGTAACAAAGGCAAAGATATTTTCTTTGTAGGCAATTTGGATCAAGCAGCTGAAAAGTTGGATTTGGCTAACTAAGAAAAGGAGATGCAACATGCCTATTAATTCCTTCGAAAATTATCCAATGAGTTGGAAGCCGCAAAAACCCACAGACAAACCTTTATATTTTGCGCTTGCAGATCAATTGGAAGCAGATATTGCTGGGGGTGTATTGTTGCCTGGTACAAAATTGCCACCGTATCGGGAGCTTGCTGATTACTTGGATGTAAATGTAAGTACAATAACAAGAGCCTTTAAAGTATGCAAGCAGAAAGGACTATTAAGTGGCACGATAGGTAGTGGTACATTTGTTTCTTATGACACGACACCAGATAACTGTATGACGAGAAGGACTGATTCATCTTTTCTTGTTGAAATGGGACCAATTTTCCCAAGATCAAATACAACCGAAGATGTAATCTGTATGTTGAAAAAGATGATCGCCGAGCCAGACTTTGGAAAACTACTCCAATATGGCAATTCAGAAGGTAATGCTTGGCAAAAGGAAGCTGCTATTAAATTAATTCGTAAAGCAGGTTATGATACTACAGCTGATCGTCTGATACCAGCAACGGGAGGTCAAAATGCAATTGCAGCAATTTTGACTGGTCTTTTTCGTACGGGCGATCGCATTGGTACAGACCCGCTTACCTATCCCGGTGTAAAAACTACTGCCAAGATGCTAGGAATAGAATTGATTCCCATTCAGCAGGAAAATGATGAAATAAGTGAAGCTGGTCTATTGCACGCTTGTAAAAATGAGCACATCAAGGGTTTATATATTATGCCAGACTATCAGAATCCAACAACTCATACCATGTCTCTATCTGGTAGAAAAATGATTGCAAAAACAGCAAAAGAGAACAATTTGATTGTAATAGAGGATGGTGCCCACAGTATGCTAAATGCGAATCCACTCCCGGCGGTAGCTTCATTTGCACCAGAACACACAGTTTATATTGCCAGTTTATCTAAAACAGTGGCTCCAGGTTTTAGGCTTGCTTATGTAATATCACCATTGCAGTACAAATCTCTCCTCTCCGATGCACTCTATAATATAAATCTCTCTTTGTCGCCATTTCTAACAGAGCTTGCTTCACGTATGATTGCCTCTGAATCAGTCGACAGCATAATCGAAGAACATCGACAGTTAACTAAAAATAGAAATCGCCTTGTGAATCATTATCTTCCAAAGCATTTATTAATCGGACCAGATGAATGTATTTTTAGGTGGCTTTTACTTCCTGAGAATTACACAGGAAAAGAGTTCGAAAAGTTAGCTCAGCAAGCAGGCGTTCAGGTTTATGCTTCAGAGCGCTTCGCAGTAGGAAAAGCCAAACCACCTGCAGCTGTCAGAATAGTTGTTACAGCTCCTGAAACCATGGATGAGTTACGAACAGGGCTTGAAGTTTTAAAAAAATTAATTTCCAATAAATAATCTTTAGACCTTATAATTAATAAAGTAAATTGTGCTGCACACAATTATAATATTGTGTGCAGAATTTATTTTTGTTACGATGTGAGTAGATAATGAATACTAATGGAGGTAATGTAAAATGAGACAATATGTAGTAGATGCTTTTACAGACAAGGTATTTGGAGGAAACCCGGCAGCGGTATGTGTTATGGATGAGTGGCTTCCGGACAATACTTTGATGCAGATAACAAAGGAAAATAATCTATCTGAGACAGCTTTTGCTGTAAAAGAAGGATCAGATCATAAATTAAGGTGGTTCACTCCCGGTGGTGAGATTGATTTATGCGGGCATGCCACTCTGGCAACGGCATATGTTATTACTAGATTTATTGAGCCTGAAACAGCAGCTGTCCGTTTTCAGACCCTTAGTGGACTATTAACCGTTATTAAAAATGGTGAGCTTTTTGAAATGGACTTTCCATCCTATGAATTAAAAAAAGTGGAAGTGACGGAGGCAATGGTTGAAGCTGTGGGAATCAGACCACTGGAAGCTTATATGGGGAGAGACCTGCTCTGTATTCTCGAATCTGAAGATCAGGTTAGAAGTTTAAATCCCGATCAAGAGAAGGTAAATCTACTGGATGGCTTGCTTTTACAAGTTACAGCCCAAGGGAGAGAATATGACTGTGTATCCAGATCCTTTGCACCAAAATGCAATGTGCCGGAAGATCCTGTATGTGGTTCAGGCCATTGTCATATCATTCCATTCTGGGCTAACAGATTAGGAAAAAATGATCTTGTTGCTTACCAGGCATCTCAAAGAGGCGGTACATTATATTGCGAGTATCAAGGAGATAGAGTAAAGCTCAGTGGTAAAGCAGTCTTGTACTCCACTGCAGACATTAATTTTTAATGTGTTTAAAGGGTATAAAAGTATAAACTAAACATAAAAAAAGCACAAGAGAAGGTGAAAAAATGTCTTATGAAGGAGAAAAAGAATATATTGACGGAGTGGGTTTAGGCCTGCGTATTGTAGAACGGGAACAGATAGGTGCCATGGTGGAGCAAGCGGCACAGTCGATTGGTTGTGAGCCAAAGCGAATTGCAAAAACTATGTCATTTTTAGTAGATGAGGAACCCATTCTGATCGTATCAACAGGCGATGCCAAAGTTAATAGCTCAAAATATAAATCCCAATTTCATCAAAAAGCAGTAATGATACCAGGCGACTAGGTAGAATCCTGTATCGGACATGCTCCAGGTGCGGTTTGCCCCTTTGCCGTCAACCAAGGGGTTCGAGTATTCCTGGATGTTTCCCTCAAACGCTTTAACACCATCTATACGGCTGGAGGCAGTTTAAACAGCACAGTGAAACTGTCTTTGGCGGAGCTGGAAACCCATTCTGCATCTGCAGGATGGATAGATGTATGCAAGGGATGGCTTGCCAATGAAGATGAACAGTAAAGAAGCAGAGCTTCTTGTGGCGAGGGTATCCCTCTCATGGGATGCATTCTACTTTTTCAAATACGGGTCTATGGAAATCAATGAAATATATTAGAAAGGTGAGAGTAATATAACCGATAAGAGAAGATTATTTATAAACATGGTTTGAAGGACACGGTGTAACATAAAAAAGGCGTAGCTGCAATTCATAAAAGTATAAGAGTTTGGCGTTTTCTTTTTTCGTTTGAGGAAATATTCAAGCAGGCTATATTCATCATATTGAGGGAAATATACAAGTTACACCAACTGAATATATACAAAAACTGAGAATACAAAGGGCAAAAGAACTTCTTCGAGACACTGATTTAAATCTGATACAGGTTGCAAATGAGGTGGACTATAGTCACAATTCATCTCTTACGAGAGTGTTTAAATTGCATGAGAAATCCACACCGTTAGATTTTAGAATGAAAACCCGAAGAAAGGATAAATAATAACCTGGTTTAGGAAAAGAAATCTTCTTGCTTTAATATAAAATATAAATATAGCAGGATTGAACAGTAGAACTATTTGTATTTGACAGTTCTTTATTTTATATTCTAATAGAGGTGAGCAGGAATGAACGATACTAATTTTGATAGTAAGGTAGTTAAGGTTGAAGAAAATAATCTTAAGTTAAAAAGAATGGCATATTTCCTTATCATTGCAGCAGCATCATTATGGGGTACTCTTGGGATCTTTGGTAAGAAACTTAATGGGTTCGGTTTTGCTCCTGAGCAAATAGTATTTATACGAGCTATAGGGGCGTCTGTAACCCTCATCATATTCTCAATAATCAAAAATGCAAAACTTCTTAAAATTAAACCTCGCGATTCAGTCTATTTTGTTGGGACAGGAATATTTAGTTTTGTTTTCTTCAATTGGTCCTATTTTGTAGCTATAAATAAGACATCCTTATCAGTTGCAGCCATACTTTTATATACTGCACCAGCTTTAGTAACGGTATTCTCTGCAATCCTGTTTAAAGAAAAGATGACGGCAAAGAAGATTATATCGCTGGTGTTAACTTTTGTTGGCAGTATTTTCGTCACAGTCTTTGATCAGGGGACAGGGTATGAGATTACGGTGACTGGTATACTGGCAGGGCTAGGTGCGGGATTAGGATATGCACTTTATAGTATATTTGGAAGATACGCACTTAAAAAATACGACTCAATAACTGTAACCCTATATACTTTTATATTTGCAAGTATTGGTTTAATTCCAGTAACTGATGTTAAGGAAATGATTATCTTGTTTTCAAATGCAAATGCTATATATTACGCAGTTACATTAGGTTTGATTGCTACTGTACTACCTTTCCTGCTATATACTAAAGGTTTATCATATCTCGAAACAAGCAAGGCTTCAATTATTGCGACATTAGAACCTATCGTTGCAACAGTAATAGGTATTATTTTGTATAGCGAACCAATTACTTTATTTAAAATAGCTGGTATATCGATAGTTTTATTTGCGGTATCTATTATTAGGGAAAAAAGCGGAAGTATACAAGACTAATGAGCTGGGATATCAAGCGTAATCAGGTATATGCCAACGAAACATATTGAGGAGTATGATTGATAAATTTAAAAAGCGTTTGGAGGAAAGGTTTAATGAGCAATGAATTAAATCAATGCTGTTGTGCAAGTACATCAGCATTAACCTGTGAAAAAGAGGAAAATAACCTATGTCCAATATGCAAAACATCAGGTGTTAAAGCCAAAAACATTACCGTTAAGCATTTGGTATCGGAAACACTGACAGAATTGGTTGGGGATACAGATTATTATTTGTGTATGGATGAAGAATGTGATGTTACTTATTACAATTTAGAATCTAATATTAAGTTCACTAAACAGCAGCTAAAAGTGCCAATATGGTTTAAGAAAGATGCAAATCCTAAATATGCCTGTTATTGCAGTAAAGTCACAGAAGAGCAAGTTATTAATGCTGTCGTAAAAGATGGTGCTGAAAATATGAAAGATGTATTGAAATTTACTGGAGCAATGAAAAACGCACAATGTCAGAAAAATAATCCATTAGGTAAGTGCTGTCATCAAATAATTCAGGATGCAATAGATAAGGGACTATCAATTAAGTAATCAAAATTTATAATGTCATATTCTTTTTACCTGTGGCACAATAGTTTGATTTTGCGAAAAAGTAAGTTGACTTAGATTTTGTATTATGCTAATATTCATCTATAAGTTACAACTTATAAATTGTAAAATATTTAATATAGTTTAGTTTTCTAGGGTTCCGCAGTTTATAACTGGCAGGTCCGAGAGAAAACGCACAGAAGACTGTGTACACGGAAGGATAAAAGCCTGGGAGATATTTTTATAATATTTCTTTGGGCTTTTTTATTTTACTTATTTTAAAATATTGCTATTAAATATTCTTATGGTGAACGCAAATACTGATTTTGGAAGGAGTAATTAAGGAGTGCTTTTATTTGGTGGCAGCAGGAATTTTTGAAGTAGGTTGGGCAATCGGTTTAAAGTATTCCCAGGGATTTACAAAAACACTGCCTAACATACTAACTATTATAGGAATGGTTGCAAGTTTCTATTTTTTATCATTGTCTTTAAAAAGTCTACCAATAGGTACTGCATATGCAATTTGGACAGGAATAGGCACTATTGGTACAGTATTGTTAGGTATTATTTTGTTTAAGGAACCCATTAATTTCATGCGTATAGTTTCTATAGTATTCATAGTTAGTGGAATCATTGGTTTGAAATTAATATCAATTGAATAATCATTGAAGCTAATTTGAAAAATAAAAAAACAACTGATTAATTACACTATAAAGAAGTAAATCAGGTAAAAATCAGAACTACTTATTATACGAGGAGGTATTTAAATGAAGAATTTTATTATTGAGGATGATTTTTGGAGTGTATTCTCTAATGCAAAGATTGGAGTTGTTATTTGTCATGGTATAGATAATTCAATAAAAGATAAAAAACAATATAATGAAATGCTTTTAAAGGCAGAACAAGAAGCATTAAATTATCTACAGGATGCGGAATTTAGCAATAATGAGGTAATAAAAACATGGAGAGTAGCATTTCAAAAATTTAAAACAAAGAAAGGTGCAAGGTCATCGATTGAGGCATTACTGAAGCGAGTTTATAATGGAAATCATATAGGAAATATTAACCCTCTGGTAGATATTTATAATTCTATTTCTTTAAGATATGCATTGCCTTGTGGTGGTGAGGATATAGACAAATTCGTTGGCGATATTAGATTGACAAAGGCAGTTGGAAATGAGGAGTTTATTCCATTAGGTACAGATGAGAATGCACCTCCATATGAGGGCGAAATAGTCTACAAAGATAATAATGGAGCAAT
>MGOS01000055.1:270-525 GCA_001797185.1 Clostridiales bacterium GWB2_37_7 | reverse complement strand
GGCAGTAAGAACAATGCTTACTGAAAGTACAAATAACGCTCTACTATGTATTGAATTAACTGATGAAAGAAGATTAAAAGAGTTTGAAAATGCTTTAAAAGATTTAGCAAAAACAGTACAGGATAATTTAGGTGGAACATGTAAGATTTCAATTCTTGATATTAACAAAAAAGAAGTATCAATAGAGTAATTTGAGGAGGATAAGGTGATGGGTGGTTTCAGTTATAAAGATATTTATATTGAAGATGGAAGAAG
>MGOS01000055.1:0-245 GCA_001797185.1 Clostridiales bacterium GWB2_37_7 | reverse complement strand
GAAAAGCATTGTAACTTTGACTGCATATTTTGTCCGATTGGAAGGTCGCAAAATAAGGTAGATACCCAAAAGTCATTTGATAAAATAGATAGTTCGTTGATTGAACTAGAAAGCATGATAGAAAATACTAAAGCAGAATTAATCTTTATTAACTCAAAAGGAGAAGCCTTTGTAAAGTAACCGCTTAATATAAAAGTGCCTTACCTTCTGATCATCAATATGGGATAATTCCTCTAAATAAGATC
>MGOS01000054.1:19252-26927 GCA_001797185.1 Clostridiales bacterium GWB2_37_7 | reverse complement strand
AAGATGAGGACGTACTTTTTGCATCCGTATTTTTCATAAGCTACTTTACACTACCATCATTATTCTCGCTTTATAAATAAAACCTAATAAATACGATTTTATATGGTCCGGTCCTCTATATTAATTCTGATGAAATCTTCAAAAACATATACTCAAATGCTCCTTCTTTTGAAGAAATTTTTGTTGCTTCATTCTAAAAAATAGCTGATTGCTATACAAATCAGCTATTCTAATATCATAATACTATATTGTTTTTTTGCTCTTGCCACCCTGAATTACTTGTATGCTTATATCATGCTTATCTACCTTTTCAGATAAATCATCAAGCTTTGTTTCAATTCTATCAAAACGCTGCATGGCTTCCTCTCTAAATTCGAATAATGCATCCAGCTTATTGGATATATCATGTTCAACCTTCATTTCTAATCTCGAAAGTTTTCCATCTATTCCATCAAGTCTTCCATCTATTCCATCAAGTCTTCCATCTATTCCATCAAGTCTTCCATCTATTCCGTCAAGTCTTCCATCTATTCCGTCAAGTCTTCCATCTATTCCGTCAAGTCTTCCATTTATCACTTTTACATCTTTCTTTGTTTCCTGTACTTCAATATATACTTTCTCAAGTAAATCAAAAATCTTATCTTCCATAAGAGCTACCTCCGATATTATCTTATTTGTATTCTACCATAAAATGTATTTACATTTCTACTGCCATTATTTTTTCTATATTATCCAGCAAGTACTTCTTGCCAGCACTATTCATTACTACCATATCATATTCTACACCATTATAGTTTTTTCTTTCCGCTTCAAAACCGTAAGCAGCTGATTTTTCATTTATAGAAGTCCTGGTCTTGCCCTCTCCCGTACTTTCTTCTGACAAAACTCCCAACTTTTTTAGTCTTTTGTTTAAATCGACCCCCGTAAGCTTTCTACTCTCCCCTAAATTCAAACATGCATTTACACACTTTGAAAACTCATTGACTCCAATTTTACCTTCTGGAAAAACTACGTTATTCTTTTGTTCCGGTGTAATAACAAATTCCGATACCCTATTTCTACTACTATAAGTGCCTTTTAGAACATTGTCCAATACTTCAGTGATAAAATAAAAACATCTGACTATTCTGGCATCATTTAACAAGCCATCATTTTGAATCTGCTCCCCATTCAAAGGATTAACCCCATTTGCAATTTTCTCCAGAACCGCTTTGGCTTTTTCTATTTTTTCTACTTCACCGTACATCGCGATTTCTCCTTTCGATCATTAGAATGAATGTTCTTCATTTTACTTTCTATAATCTTCCATTGTAATTACATTCTACTATAAGAACATGTGTTCTGCAATAACAAATTTTTATGATTAGATTCTAAGCAATATACAGTTACAAAAGCCTCTTAAAAACACTAAGGATGTGCCCCCTAGTGCACATCCTCAAAAAAGTTTGTATCCTTTAAATTGTCCCTCAGGAATTCTATCAGCTCAATTTCATCCTTGCTAAGATATTTTAGGCTTCGATCAGGGTCTATGACATACTTTTTTATCAGCAAAGCGCTTTGATTTTCCAGCTCCGGAATAAGCTCCTTCATAAGTATAATACAATTTGCTACTCTATCATCATCCATAGAGTTCATGCAATCCATTATTTTCCCATATTTCTCTGCAGACTTTACATCACCTTGATCTGCCTGCAGCTTTAGTCTTTCTATATATTTCAGCTTTATCACATCCATTATCAAAAATATTATTATGCGTATATATGTCGTGAAAAAGATTTATCAATACAAAATCAGTTGAAGCGTCTGATTTTGTATTATCAAATATGTACTTTTCACGACATATGAATAGCGGAAAATGTTTCGCACTATTTGAAACCAATGTAAAATGTTTAGTGCGAAACATATAGCATCGCGGGCTATATAAATCGCACTTAAGTTTTGACATCAAAATGAATCGTGCTTTGTGCAATTTTAGTGAATGTACATTGTTTAGCACGAAATACATAGCACAAAGAGCAGCCCCTATTATCTAAATTAACATATAGTATATTAGTAGGATATACTTTAAATTTTTACTTATACCTCTGCCACCAGCTTTGATTTTTCACCTATATGATAAATATAAAGCTTGTGCAAAGGTCTGGTCAGAGCTACATATAGCAGCTTGGTATCCAGCTCCGAGGTACTGTAGTTTTCAGCAGAAGCATCGGCCACAAATACCGCATCAAACTCCAAGCCTTTGGCAAGATATGAGGGCACGATCAAAAATCCACTTTTATATTCCTTTTCCTTACCTGTTATTACATAGGGACTATCCTTGCCTTTTTTGAAATGAGAATGCATCTCTTCACATTCCTTTGCTGTTTTACAAATGACTGCAATGGACTTGAAGCCCTGTCTTTTTAGCTCTTTGATTTTGACAGCTATATCCTCGGTAATCTCCTTTTTACTTTCTTTGCTTATGACCTCCACTGGATCTCCGTGCCGTATTACAGGCTTAGCCGGTATCAGTTTGTCGTCCTTAAGTGTTGCTATTACCTTATTGGCGGCTTCCATTATTTCTACAGAGGTACGATAACTTTGCTCCAATGTCAGCATTTCACTTTTTTCATCAAATACGTATTGGTTGATATCCTTCCAATCCTTAATACCTCTATAGCTGTGTATGGCCTGAGACAAGTCTCCCAATATGGTGAAGGAGCTATCCTTTATTATGTGCTTAAGAGTATAAATCTGAAATACGCTGAAGTCCTGCGCTTCGTCAATTACAATATGCCTTACGGGAATCTTTTCATCTACACCGTAGATCTTATACTTTAAATACATGATAGGTGCTACGTCTTCCAAATCCACTGTATCAGAATCCAACACCTGCAAGGTATAGCTCCGTAAAAACTCTGCAGTTTCATTGGTTGTTTTATCTAAGATTATAGAATTATATAGCTCTTGATTCTCCAGCAAATCCCTGTAATATTGTAAAGGATTGGTTTTTGATATTTTGGCTATATAGTTCTTCACTGCTGTCTTAGCATATTCCTGCAGTTTGCCTATAACCTCATTTTTCTTATCTATCGCTTTAACTATTAGCTCCTGTCGTTCATCACTTGGCTCCATTGCTCTTTTGACCTTGGCAATATATCTGTCACACTTACCTTGTACATCCTCTGCCAAGTACTCCTTCTGTGCCTTAAGGCGATTTTGCAGGTGCTTCTTTATTTCATCTATTCTCTTAACGATGGGATGCTTGCGATATTCTTTAATAAAGAGCTTATTTATGCTTTCATAGCTCAAAATCACTCTACCGCCTAGGGTGAAATCCTCCTTGGGGATAAAGTCATCTTCTATGGTTTCAATATACTGATCTATTATTTCCTTAAAGGTAATCGCGCATTTTAACTCCGACTGCTTGCGAAGCAGCTCGTTATAGCTCTGCTGCTCCAGAGTTTTATTAACCTCCACAAACTGTATCAGCTTTTGGTTGGGATCGTTTATTTTAAACTTCTGCCCAATTACATTAAAAGCAAATTCCTCATAGGTGGTTTGTCTCGTGCGCTCAACTCCCAGCTCCGGCAATACATCGGATATGTAGTTTAAGAAAAGCTTACTAGGTGCTATAATCATAAAGTTTTCCGGCTTAAAGCTTTTCTCATGAGTATAGATCAGATATGCAATTCTATGCAGCGCAATAGTGGTTTTGCCTCCACCTGCAGCTCCTTGAACGATCAAGGGCTTCCACATATCGGCTCTGATTACTCTATTTTGCTCCGCCTGTATAGTAGATACAATTTCCTTTAGGCGATTGTCAGCGCTGGAGCCTAAAGAAGCTTGCAAAAATTCGTCACTGGTCGTTATGTCTATATCAAACATCTCTTCCAGCTTGCCCTCATTGATGGAAAACTGCCTCTTCAACTGAAGCTGTCCTTCTACATCACCGGCTGGACTGTAATAATGCGCGTCGCCCAAACGTTCCTCATAGTACAGGTTGGCAACAGGGGCACGCCAGTCTACAATGATAAGCTCTTGGTCCTCTTCTCTAATAAGCGCCATTTTGCCGATGTAGAGCTTTTCAGTGTTGAGTTTCTCCTTCTCCTTAAAATCAACTCTGGCAAAATAAGGCTTACTCCTTGCCGCAACCAAATTTCGCAGCTTGACATTTGCTCTGTCCTGCAGCATTGAACCTATCATAAGGTCTATGTAGGATTGACTGCTCTCTGAGCTGTAATGTTTTTTACCCCGTTCTATATCATTATCTAGAATGTTTTTGCGAGTAGTCATTACACTTAAGCTTTGCTCTACATATTCAAGGGTATAGTTTAGTCTCTGCAGCTCCTCTTTATAGGCAGGATGATTTTTGGCAGGCATTGACCCACCTCCTTGCAAAATAAAATACCTAAATTTATAAGCCCCCGATATTATGTATCAGGGGCTTCATTTTATACTATTGCAGTTCTCTTTTATACAGCATAACCAATCCACTCATGTTTCTGACTGTATTCTTTTCGCTGATATAGAGTCTGATTTTGCCGGAAAGCTTTTTGTTATAGCTTACCCTGTATTCCTTCTTGAAGAATTTATAAATAATGGGATTTTGATTGTCAATATTTTCTAAATTAATATGTGTTACCATAATGCCACTCCTTTCACTACAGACACGTTTATCTGTACCTGAAAAACACTTGTGGAAACGGGTTTAAACTTTGTAAATAAATCCTATCATTTAACTATATGCATGTCAACGTTTTATTATAATGAGAAATTCAATTTAATAGTATTGTAATATATGGAGAAATAATCTTTGTTTTGTAAGGAATGGAATACCTGTACAAGGTATTGCACTCTCATATGGATTAATTTGTGCCTGAAATTTTGCGTTCTTTATAACAAGATTTATTGAAAGTTTTTTGCACTTGTTGCAAAAAACTACCCAAGGCGTTTCAACGAAGCAGGGCGATATATGCCACCTCCTGTTGCTGAAATCGGAACCCGCCACTTATAGAAGTGGGGGGACATATTTTTGCCTCGTTATATTATACAATATTAATGAGCACTAATAAGTGAAACCCTTTTAGAAAAAAAGAAAGAAGCCTATTAGACTTCTTTGAAAAAACAGTTTTCCGTAGTAATAACCAACACCTATTTAACTACTATGTTAACCAATCTGTTTTTAATCACAATGATCTTGGTGATTTGCTTGCCCTCGAGCATATCCTTTACGTCACCATCTTCCATTACCATTTGTTCGATTTCTTGCTGCTCAGCCGATGTTGGGATTTCCATTCTACCTTTTACCTTACCATTAACTTGGATGGCAATCTCAACAACATCCTTAACCATTGCCTTCTCATCCCAAACCGGCCAATTTTCGTTAAATATTGAGTCCTTCTTACCCAGCTTTTCCCACATTTCTTCCGCAAAGTGTGGTGCAAATGGTGAAATCAGTCTCATTATGTCCAGAACAGCGTCTTGGAATAAAGCAATATTCTTGTTTTCTACATCAGCATCATATTTATAAAGTGCGTTCAAAAGCTCCATAAGCTTAGCGATAGAGGTGTTGAACTGAAATACTTCTGCGTCCTTTGTAACACCTTTGATAGATGTATGTCTTACAAAGTTAAGCTCCTTTTCTTCCTTGCCCATTTCTGTTTTCCCTGATTTTCCTGCAAGTTCTATGGCTCTCTCTACAATTCGCTCCACTCTGCTTGCAAATCTGGACATTGCTTTTATACCATCATCACTCCATGGACCTCCCTCTATATAGGAGAAGCCAAATGCCAAATACATCCTAAATACATCAGAGCCAAATTCATCAATGTACACATCGGGAGAAATTACATTGCCCCTAGACTTGCTCATTTTGAAACCATCCGGTCCAAGTATTGTTCCTTGATGAATAAGTGATGTAAAAGGTTCATCAAAGTTCAGGTATCCTGCATCTCTCAATGCTTTATTTATAAATCTTGCATACAGCAAATGCATTGCCGCATGCTCTGCTCCACCTATATATTTGTCGACAGGCAGCATTTTATTTATCCACTCTGTGTTGAATGGTTCGTCATTGTTTTTGTTGTCTGGATATCTCAAATAGTACCAAGATGAGCAAACAAAGGTGTCAAGGGTATCAGGATCTCTACGCGCCGGTCCGCCGCAAGTTGGACAGACAACATTCATAAATTCGGCACTCTTCTTAAGTGGTGATTCACCATCCGGTGCAAACTCCACGTCATAAGGCAGCAATACCGGTAAATCCTTTTCAGGCACTGGTACAGCACCGCATTTCTCACAGTGAATAATCGGAATCGGAGAGCCCCAGTATCTTTGTCTGGATACCAACCAGTCTCTCAAGCGATAATTTATCTTCAATTGACCTTTGTTTTGCTGCTCCAACTTTTGAACAATTTGCAGCTTACCTTCTTCGGAAGTCAAACCATCAAACTGACTGCTGTTTACCAGTATGCCATATTCAGCAAAAGGAAGCGCATCCTCTTCTCCTGCTGCACCTTTGATAACTCTCTTAATAGGCAGATTGTACCTTTCTGCAAATTCATAGTCTCTCTCATCATGGGCAGGTACTGCCATAACACAGCCTGTGCCATAGCTTCCAAGCACATAATCCGCTATCCAAATCTGTACCTTTTCACCGGTAATCGGATGAACAGCATAGGCTCCTGTAAATACCCCTGTTTTTTCCTTTGTAGTTGAAAGCCTATCAATTTCAGTTATTTTTTTTGTTGCATCTTGATATGCTGCAACAGCTTTTCTATTTTCCTCTGTAGTTAATTTTGCAACCAGCTCATTTTCAGGTGCAAGCACCACATAAGTAACACCCATTAAGGTATCTGCTCTTGTTGTAAATACCTTGAAGCTGATATCTTGATTATCTACCTTAAATTCTATCTCAGCACCTTCGGATCTTCCAATCCAATTGGTCTGAATCTTCTTCGTTTTTTCCGGCCAATCTAAGCCTTCCAGCTTATCAAGCAATTCCTGTGCATAGTCTGTAATTTTGAAGAACCATTGTGTCAGATTCTTCTTTGTTACATCTGTTTCACATCTCTCACAGTGACCATCCACTACTTGCTCATTTGCCAATACTGTGTTGCACTTTGGACACCAATTTACAGGCGCCTCTTTTCTATAAGCCAGGCCCTTCTTATAAAGTGTTAGAAACAGCCACTGAGTCCATTTGTAGTACTCAGGCAGGCAGGTAACGACTTCATAGTCCCAATCAAAGGTAGCACCCATTTCCTTAAGCTGTCTTTCCATGGTTTCAATGTTTTGCATTGTTGAGTCATGGGGATGTATGCCTGTCTTGATGGCATAGTTTTCTGCAGGCAATCCAAAGGCGTCAAAGCCCATAGGTTGAAATATTTCATAGCCCTGCATTCTCTTCATTCTTGCCCAAGAGTCACTTAGACTATAGTTGTACCAGTGTCCTGCATGAAGCTTAGCACCCGAAGGGTAGGAGAACATCTCCAATACATAGAGCTTTTTATCAACATTTTCAGGATGAAATTTATATAGCTTTGAATCTTCCCAGATTTTCTGCCATTTGCGATCTGTTTCCTTTGAATATGGCATATTAAAACACTCCTTTTATAATTGAATAATAATATGAGTTCTTTTGATAAAGCTTATCGCAAAAACAAAAACTCCGCCTCTAAAAGAGACGGAGAAC
>MGOS01000054.1:14754-19237 GCA_001797185.1 Clostridiales bacterium GWB2_37_7 | reverse complement strand
TCACATTGATTTCATAACGAAATCCACCTTTATCGATGACTTCAATCATCTATCCTTATATCGTAGGAAAACGTCTTACCCTAATTTATAAATTTCAGGCAGCTGCTCCCGGGTGAGTTCAACAATAAGATATTACCGTATTTCACCAACGAACCAAGGTCCCTACGGCTCTCTGCAAATACCCTTCTTATTTACTATTCCCATTCAACGCATTATATGTTTATTTTCCAATCATTTTATCATATCAATTTCAGTATGTCAACATAATATACTAATTATTCACAATATTTATTTCGACAGCTTCTGTAGATTTTTTGTTGTTTTTGATCGATATTTCCCTGGAAATATTTATTTATTAAATTTCTCCCATATTTCATTGTTTTTCACATATTCTTTGCCCTGCCAAGTACTCCGATCCATCAACTGATGCTCTATAGAATTGATGACCTCCCACTTTTTGAGACTCCATTTTGGTTCAATGAGTGTCTCTCTAGGACCATCACCTGTAATCCTATGAATTACCATATCCTCAGGTATCCGCTCTATGCAATCCACCACAAGCTCTGTATATTCCTCCATATCCATCATACGCAGCTGTCCCTTCTCATACAAATCGATCAACTGTGTATCCTTAACCAAATGCAGGAGATGCAGTTTGATGCCTTGAGTTTCTGTGTTAGCTACAAAATCAACTGTTTGCAGCATAGCTTCTTTGCCTTCTCCCGGCAAGCCTAATATAACATGGGTAACTACATCAATATTTCTTTTTTTGAGCTCTTGCACTGCTCTTATATAGGTCTCAAGGGAGTAGCCTCTGTTGATTATTTCAGCAGTGCTTTGGCGTATCGTTTGCAAACCCAGCTCAACCCATAGGTATTTTTCTTTCGATACTTTTTCTAAAAGGTCTAGTACCTCTTCACTTAGACAGTCAGGTCGAGTTGCGATGGCAATCCCAACCACACCTTCAAGATTTAGTACGCTATAGTACTTCTCTTTCAGTGTAGCTACATCAGCATAGGTATTTGTATAGGCTTGAAAATAGACAATATACTTTCCGTTTTTCCACTTTTTGCTCATCATTTCTTTGACTTCTTCAAACTGATGAACAAGATCGCTGCAGGTTCCTGCAAAATCACCCGAGCCTCTAGGACTGCAGAATATACAGCCGCCTGTGCTTAGCTTTCCATCCCTATTTGGGCAGGTAAAACCGGCGTCCAATGAAATTTTGAAGACCTTGTCGCCAAACTTATTGCGCAAAAAGTAATTCAAATTATGATATCTTTTGTTATCCCAAGTTTTCATGATAATCACCTTTTATATCAGTTTTCTTTATAATAATATATAGTACTTATTCTTTGCTCTATAAGGAATGAATTTGCTTCCGCAAAGCTTCAACAGCATCAGAAGCGTTACTTTGTGTGCTGTAGCTCTGGAGTGCGACAAAGCAAGCTTCTTCAGAGGTATTCAAGGAGTAATACTTATATAGTATTACTCTATAGGGTGGATGAAGCTTTACTCCACCAAGTTATTCCTTATGCAAAGCGTTTGACATCTGTTGTCTTCTTTTCTATTTATATAATATAACATAATTACAGGCTATTATGTGCACATAGTTTGATGCATATTGTAATACCTATATTGCTATGATAAAATCAAAGTGGATGGTATCCCTATCGGGAGCCGTACCTTATTTTGAATTTAAGTATAAATTGCTCTGATCCATAGGGACGGGGACTAGAATAGTGTTTTTGCATAATGAAAGCATCACTCTTTTCCTGCCTGTCTATGGTTTGGAAGGGAGTGTTTTTTTATGCGAATAGGCTTTATTGGTGCCGGAAAGGTAGGAACTGCTTTTGGAATATACCTTAAAGGAAAAGGCATAACTGTAAAGGGCTACTTCAGCAGGTCCAATGCTTCATGCATCAAAGCTGCTCTTAGGACTGAAAGCAATAGTTATTGTGACTTGAAACATCTGGCTGAAGAATCTGACATCCTATTTATTACTACCTCGGATGACCAGATTGAAGCTGTGATAAATAAGCTCTGCTGTGATTCCTTATTAAGATCGGGTCAGCTTATCGTTCATATGAGCGGCGCATTGCCCTCAACAATATTAAGTCCAGCAAAAGCCTTTGGCTGTTATGTATACTCACTTCACCCCCTTCAAGCTTTTGCAAGCATTGACCAATCAGTAATCGCTTTATCTGATACCTATTTCTGCTTAGAAGGGGATCAAGAGAAAATATCTATACTTGAGGATATCCTTCTAAGGTGCGAAAATATATATTTTAAGCTGAAGCCTGAGCAAAAAGTTCTTTACCATGCTTCTGCGTGCATGCTTTCTAATTATTTGGTAACCTTAATTCACAGTGGCTTGAAGCTTATGGATAAGATAGATATCGATAGCACAACAGCCTTCAAAGCCATGCTGCCTTTAATAAATAGCACCATACAGAATGTAACAGATTTTGGTACAGAAAATGCGCTGACAGGTCCAATATCCCGCGGAGATACACGTATCGTAGCAAAACAGCTGGAAGAAATAAATGCTGTTTCTAAAGATCAGCTGGATTTATATGCTTGTATGGCAGCCGAAACACTAAAACTGGCAAGGCTATCCAAGCTTAGGGACAATCATAACACAGAAGAACTAAAATCATTAATAGAATCTTTTTTATAGGATAGGAAAGTATAATTTCCTATCCTATCGGGGGATGCAAGGGGGAGAATCCCCATGCCGTTAAAAGAGGGTGCTCAGGATGCTTGCATCCGTCGAAGGGAACCATAGGGTTCCCTGGGGTCAAATAGTGCGACGTAAGGCGAATATTTTATAGGATGGGAGATTATTATGGCAACATCAATCAATAAATTTACTGCTGCATCTTTTCACAAAGCAAAATCTGATGGAAAAAAAATATCTATGCTCACGGCTTATGATTATCCAATGGCAAAGCTGCTTGATGAAGCTGGTATTGACTGTATACTTGTAGGAGATTCGCTGGGAATGGTGGTTCTTGGATATGAGTCTACGCTCCAGGTAACTGTTGATGATATGGTACACCATTGTAGAGCTGTAGCCAGAGGTACCAAAAAAGCCCTTGTAATTGCTGATATGCCCTTTTTATCCTATCATATCAGTATAGAAGAAAGCATAAGAAACGCCGGACGTTTGATTCAAGAGGGTGGAGCCAGTGCAGTTAAGCTGGAAGGCGGAAGCAACGTATTAGATAAAATAAAGGCTATCATAGACGCACAAATACCCGTCATAGGGCATCTAGGTCTCACTCCACAATCTATAAATATGCTTGGGGGCTATAAGGTTCAGGGCACTAAGCTTGAACAAGTAAAAAAACTGATCGAAGAAGCTGAGCTGTTACAGCAGGCAGGTGTCCATGCCATCGTCTTGGAATGTGTTCCGGAAAAGGTGGCAAAGCTTATTAGCGAGAAACTTGAAATACCTACAATAGGTATTGGTGCTGGGAAATACTGCGACGGACAAGTTCTGGTCACACAGGACATGTTGGGTATTTATTCTGATTTTAAACCAAAATTCGTAAAGCAATATGCACAGCTAGGAAATATAATTCACAATGCTTGTCTGCAATATATTTCAGAAGTTCAAGAGCAGCAGTTTCCAAATGCCGAGCACAGCTTCTCAATTGATGATGAAGTATTGTCGAAACTTTATTAAACTGGAGGTAAACCATGGTTATAATAGAAACGATAAAAGAGCTTAAGGAGCTCATAAAGAATAAGAAAAAACAAGGTGCCAGCGTTGGTTTTGTGCCAACAATGGGCTATTTGCACGAAGGACACCTATCTTTGATTAGAGCTGCAAAAAAAGAAAATGAGCTGGTGGTAGTGAGCATATTTGTAAATCCAACTCAATTCGGCGTTGGAGAGGATTTTGAAGCATATCCTAGAGACCTGCAAAGGGATGCAAAGCTTTCTGAATCCGCAGGTGCAGATGTTATATTCCATCCCTCTGCTCAGGAAATGTATCCTGAGCAATATCAAACCTATGTTGAGGTAATGGAAATCACAAATAGGCTTTGTGGAATCTCAAGGCCTACCCACTTTAAAGGAGTTACAACTGTAGTAAACAAGCTTTTTAATATAGTGGAGCCTGATAAAACATACTTTGGTCAAAAGGATGCACAGCAGGTTGCAGTGATCCAAAAAATGGTTAAAGACCTGAATATGAACATCGAGGTGATTCCATGCCCAATAGTAAGAGAAACAGATGGTTTGGCTATGAGCTCAAGGAATAAATACCTGGATCCTGAGCAAAGACAAGCTGCACTGGTTTTGTCAAAAGCTCTTTTTGCAGCAAAAGAAATGATTGTCCAAGGCTGTACAAATGCCCTTGAACTTAAAGATTTTATAATAAAAACCATTAAAAGCGAACCTTTAGCAGCAATTGATTATATTGAAATCGTTGATGCCCTTTCCTTGAATTCTATCAAAATAATTGAGGGCAGTG
>MGOS01000054.1:8990-14743 GCA_001797185.1 Clostridiales bacterium GWB2_37_7 | reverse complement strand
AAAATTGCTAATTAATATGTTTAAATCCAAGATACATCGAGCTACAGTGACCGAAGCAAATCTAAATTATGTAGGCAGCATAACAATTGATAAAACCTTATTGGAAGCCTCAAATATTTTGCCAGGAGAAAAGGTTCAAATCGTAAATAATTACAATGGTGCCAGATTGGAAACCTATGTAATTGAAGGTGAAGCCGACAGTGGAATGATTTGCTTGAATGGAGCCGCCGCTCGATTGGTGCAGCCAGGTGACAACATTATTATTATCGCTTATTGCTGGGTGAATGAAGAAGAAGCTCGCAAGCATGTACCAAATATCGTTTTTGTTGATAATAAAAACAGAATTATTGAAATTGCAGAATTAGAAAAACATGGAGATATAAAATAAGAATCCAATTATGAAAAATCATTTATACTAAAAATAATGTGAATTAATACAAAGAATTAGAATTTTTATGCTTTTCTAATTCTTTGCTTTTCTCGTAGTTATTTGATGTATATTCCATTTTTCTTAATAAAAGCGGCTTTATTTGGTTGACTGAACATTGTTAAAAATATGTCCAGTATTTACAGTAATTATACACTCGCATTTTTTTTATTTTTGATATATAATTAACATGATAGTAACCCAATATTATATGATATTATAATAAATTTTATACGGGGAGTGAAGCAAATGTCTGATACCAAGAAAATTGTTATCCTTGGTGCCGGCTATGCTGGGGTTGAAGCAGCGAAGGTTCTCAACAAAAAGTTCAAAAAGGACAATAATGTTGAAATCACACTAATTAACTCGAATCCATATCATACGCTTCTAACTGAGCTGCATGAAATTGCCGGTCAAAGAACACACAAAGAAAGCGTTATGGTGGACTTGTACAGCATATTCAAAGCCACTAAGGTCAACGTTGTTAGAGACACAGTAAATAGCATTGACTACAAAGAACAAGTACTTACATCAGAACAGGGCAGCTACAAATATGACTATTTAGTTTTAGGTTGTGGTGCTGAGCCTGCATTCTTTGGTGTAGAAGGAGTTCAAGATAACGCCTTCACAATTTGGTCACTAAAGGACGCTCTTAAGATTAGAACTCCTGTTGAGAGCATGTTCGAAAAAGCTCGTGATGAAAAAGACGTAATGAAAAGAAGAGATCTTCTTTCAATCATCGTTGCAGGTGCTGGTTTCACAGGAGTTGAGGTTGTAGGTGAACTGTTCGATCTTAAGAAAGTACTTTGCCAAAAGTATGACATCAATGAAGATGAAGTTACACTATACAACGTAGAAGCAATGCCAAACATTCTTCCTATGTTAAGACCTGCTCTTCAAGCAAAAGCTACTAATTTCATGAAAAAGAAAAAAGTAGATGTTATGACAAACGCTGCTATCGTTAAAGCTACACCAGACGGTATAGTTCTTAAGGACGGCAGAGAAATAAAAGCTAAAACTCTTATCTGGACTTGCGGCGTACAAGGTAATAGCTTCGTACCAGGCACAGGCATAACACCAGGTACAGGCAAGAGAAATAGAATCCAAGTTAATGACTTCATGCAGTCAATGGATTACACAAATGTTTATGCAATCGGTGATAACGCATGGTATGAAATAGACGGCAAGCCAATTCCACAGGTTGTTGAAACAGCTATCCAAACTGGTGAATGTGCTGCACACAACATACATGCAGACATCACTAAGACAGAAAAGAAGAAATTTGTATTAAATATACATGGTTTCATGGTTTCTGTTGGCAGCCATTACTGCGTAGCAGAATTAATGGGCGTTCCGATGTCAGGCTTTATAGCAATGGCAATGAAGCACCTTGTAAACCTTCACTACCTATGGGGAGTTGGCGGTTTAAAGCTGATCTGGAACTACCTATTGCATGAGTTCTTCCATATGGAGAACAACAGATCCTTTGTAGGCGGTCACTTGTCACACGGAACGAATACTGCATGGTTGGTTCTTTTAAGAATCTACGTGGGTGTTCTTTGGTTAATCGAAGGTATTAAAAAGGTTCAAGAAGGTTGGTTAGTAGCAGGAAACATTAAAATTGTTCAAGTTGCCGGCACTTCAGGCGCTTCAGCAACCGAAGCTACAGAGCAAGCTGCAAATGCAGTTGTACCAATACTAGCACAACCACCTGCATTCTATCAGTGGTTTACAGATGCAGTGGTAGCACCAAATGCTGGACTATTCCAGTTCATGGTAGTATTTATGGAGATTGGAATAGGTTTGGCATTGATCGCTGGCTTGTTCACTTTCTTTGCTTCAATAGCATCCCTAGGTCTAGTAGCAAACTTCGTACTTTCAGCTATGACTGGCTGGGATATACTCTGGTTTGTGTTCGCAGCGATCGCACTTATGGGCGGTTCAGGCGGAGCATTCAGCTTAGACTATTATGTACAGCCATGGATTAAGAAGTGGTGGAAAAACAGAAAGTTTGCTCAAACAAGCTACCTGTATTTTGACTAATAATAAATAAAGTGAATGGACTGATTGAAAAATCAGTCCATTTTTTATCGTAAAACATTGTGAATGTTTTGTTTTATAGGTTTCCCTATGATATAATTTACACATAAGTTGTTTTAATCTGCACTAGGGGGAAGACCAATGAAAAGGTTATTCGAATTCGCACTAATTTCTGTATTAATTGCCACACTCACTACAGGCTGCACACAAAAGACTGCTGAACCAACTGTTGCTGAAGTACCAAAAGCACTTAAGGATGGAACATATACTGCAGTAGGCACCATAGATCAAACAGATTGGATACCTGAAATAACACTGACTATTGCACAAGGAAAGATTGCCTCCGTCGAATATGATGAAACGGCAGCGATCAAAAAATCAGAAAACATCGATTATCAAAAGAGCTTTAAACTTCAAAAAAATATAGATTTGCTTGCAGTTTATGCAAACCTGCAGAATAGCTTGATTAAAAACCAAGATGTTTCTAAAATTGATACCATTGCCGGTGCAACTAAATCTGTAGAAAATTTCAAGACTTTAACTGCTAGTGCACTAAGCAATGCCATGGATGGCAGCCAATACAAGGATGGAGATTATTCTGCTACCGGTGTTAAGGATGATAAGAACTGGACACCCATTGTGACTTTAACTGTCAAGGCTGGAAAAATAACAGCAGTAAAATACGACGAGATTTCATCTAAGGTTTTTAAAAACAAATCACTGGATATTGCTTACTTAGCTAAATATAAAGAAGAAAGTAAGTTAGATCTAGCGGAAGTTTATAATGATTTGCAAATGTCTCTCATTGAAAAGCAAAATACTGATGAGATTGACGTAATCACGGGGGCAACGCTAGCCCGTGATAATTTTGTAAAATTGGCAGCAGAGGCTATGCAACAAGCGAAATAAATGAAAATTAGATAAAAAGATGTTGATATATTAAATCAACATCTTTTTTATGGGCTGGCACAGAGACCAGCCCCTACCATAACGTATATAGCTTCAACCCGTTTTTCTTCAGCCACTCTTTATAGGTTTCATAATCCGGCATGTGCTGTTCAACTGTTTTCCAAAATTCCTTGCTATGATTCATATGCTTCAAATGGCAAAGTTCATGGACAATTATATAGTCCATTGCCGCCTTAGGAGCCATAACAATTCTAAAGTTAAAATTTAGATTGCCTTTGCTGGAGCAGCTTCCCCAGCGTGTCTTGGTGTCTTTGATTCTAATATTGTTATAGGTCACACCTATGCTCTTGCCAAATTCTTCTGCTCCCCTTTTTATTCGCTCCTCTGCCTTTTCAATCATCCATAATCGCAGCTGTCGCAATGCTTCTTGCAATACTTTACTTCCACTTGATTTATTAGATATGTATATATAAAATTTATCTTCTCTGAAAATGATATGAGTGGCTTTGCCGGCATAAGCTATGAGCTTTACTTCATATTCCTTCCCACCATATAAAATGCTGTTTAACATATTCATACCAATACTCCATATCTGTGCTGCTTACATAGAGGCTGCTGGCCACAGTATTCCTCAAGTCAGCATATTCCGAGGGTAGCTGTAGGCAGCCGCGCCCTACTGTACATTAAATGCTGCTTTTTCCTCTTCACTTAGTAGTTTAATCACTTCTCCACTTACTTCCCTTATGTACATTTTTTGAACTTCACTTATATGACTATAGCTGTCAATTTCGGAGGTCAATATAATACGCCTCTTCGTTTTGCCGTCTGTATCTGTAAATCTTAACCTATAGGTAGGCATAATCTCAAACTCGCCAAGACTGGTGATATCTCCTTGCTTTCTGATTATAAGTTTTGTCATGGTTCCGATGTCAGTATATTTGTCGTTTTGATTGGAGATAAAGTTTCCCATGGAATAGTTTATCAATACCTGCTTGCCCCGTGTATTGTATAGCTCTGATTTTCTGGCTACATGAGGATGGCTGCCCAATACACTATCAGCACCCATATCTGCTATGCTTCTAAACAGTCTTGCTGTTTCAGCTTCCACATTTCTGTTATACTCTACCCCTGCATGCACGTAGACAATAATAAAGTCACTCTTGTCCCTTAACACCTCTATATCCTTCTTTATCTGTTCTTCATCAGCCATACTTACAAACCCCTTCGGTGCCCTTAAACCATTTATACTAGTGGTATAAGCCAGTATCCCCAGCTTTATGCCCTTTACATCAATTACAGTGCTTTTATTTTCTTCTCCTACTCCCAAGGGTATCATATTGTTTCGTTTTATCAAAGCTGCGGTGTTCTCTGCACCTTCTACTCCAGTATCCATGGAGTGATTATTTGCAGTTACCATAACATCAAAACCAGTGCTGCGGATACCCGTTAACACCTCTGGAGGTGAATTAAAACGTGGAAATCCAGATAATGCTTTTTTTTCATTCACTGTAGTTTCAAGGTTTCCAATAGCAACATCTGCACTGCTAATATAGGGCTTAATCTTCTCAAAGGATAACCCAAAATCATAGCCGAACTCTGTACGCGCTTCCTTTACCTGTGGTAAATGAAAAATAATATCCCCCACTGCAATTATAGTGGCTTCTATTACTTGTGGTTCCTTTTTTTCTATTTCAACAGAGCTTGGACTTACTGTTTCTACAGTTGGCGCCAGCTGTGCAGTACAAGATACCAGGCTCATAAAAAGCATTAATAAAAAAACACATTTAAGCTTATTCAAATTCATCACCTGTATTGTTAAATTTATCTATATAATAACATACCTTTGCAAAATGTAATATAGCTTCATTTCTGTAACCTTTTTTTGAGATTTGCATAATATGTAAATAAGTACAAAAAATCTAATGTAGGTGAGGGAAATAAGTATGGATAATAGCGCAAATCTCAGAGGTCTGATAGTAGGTGTCAATACCCCTATACCTCTGGCAAAGGGAGACTATGTAACCGCAATAAATTTTGATAATGCAGCTACTACACCTCCTTTTACAGCTGTATTGCAGGCGATAAATAACTTCTCCCCCTGGTATTCCTCCATCCATAGAGGTACAGGCTACAAGTCCCGATATTCTTCCGAGTTCTTTGACAAATCAAGAGAAATTATTGCAGACTTCGTAAAGGCTGATTATAATACAAATACTGTAATCTATGTAAAAAATACAACTGAAGCAATTAATAAATTATCCAATAGACTATTTAACAAATTTGGCAGAAAGAATGTTGTGCTTTGCTCTGAAATGGAGCATCACTCAAATGACCTCCCATGGAGAGACAATTATAAAGTGGACTATGTAGATGTAGA
>MGOS01000054.1:7491-8982 GCA_001797185.1 Clostridiales bacterium GWB2_37_7 | reverse complement strand
GCCGATTGTCTATGAAGCATTTGGAATATTGCCTTAGAAGGCACGAGGGCAAAGTAAAGCTTGTAGCAGTTACCGGTGCTTCCAATGTAACGGGTTATATCAATCCCATACATGAAATTGCAGAACTGGCACATAAATACAAAGCAAGGATCCTAGTAGATGCAGCACAGCTAGCTCCCCATGCAGAGATAGATATGAAGCCAGATGCTTCGCCTCAGCATATTGATTATCTCGTATTCTCCTCACATAAAATGTATGCCCCCTTTGGCACAGGTGTACTTATAGGTCCCAAGGAAGTATTTGATAGAGGGGACCCAGATTATAAGGGTGGCGGTACTATTAAACTGGTGACTCACAGCTTTGTGAGATGGGCTCCAGCACCGGATAGAGATGAGGCTGGTACACCAAATGTTATGGGCGTAGTAGCTCTAGTAGAAGCAATTAAGACTTTAAATAATATCGGCATTTGTAATATCGAAAAGAATGAGAAGCTCCTAACCGACTATACCTTAGCGAGGCTCAAGAGGATCCCTGATATAAAACTTTATGGCAATATTGAGGACAGCAGCGATAGGGTGGGTATCATCAGCTTTAATATTGAAGGCCTTCATCACAGAATAGTCGCAACAATATTATCCTACGAGTATGGCATAGCAGTTAGAAGCGGCTGCTTCTGTGCTCAACCCTATGTACAAAAGATATTAAATGTCTCGAAAAAGGAAATAAAAAGACGTATAAAATTTGATGACCTTCCACATCCCGGCATGGTTAGAATTAGCTTTGGACTTTACAATACCCAGGAAGAGGTAGATGTATTGATAAAGGCTTTGCTGCATATAAGCGGCAATAAAACTTATTATCTTGATAAATATAAATTCGCCGAGGTGTAGGGGATGCTTCCCACGCGTCCCGTCATTAATATTTGTAATAAAAATTACTAAATTGCAGATAATAAGCAATGAAAAACTATCAAGGAGGAACTTTATGAAGAAAAAAATGAGTATTCTGCTGTTTAGCGGTGAATATGATAAAGCTTTGGCGGCGTTGCTGTTGGTAAATACAGCAAGAACCATGGACATAGACGCCAGTATATTTTTTGCCTTCTGGGGCTTAGGCTTGGTCCGAGATCCAGAAAAGCTAAAGCTTGCAGATAAATCCTTATATGAAAAAATGTTTGGCATCATGACGCCAAAGGGTCCAGAGGACTTACCCCTGTCCAAAATGAATTTTGCAGGCATCGGCAAGAAAATGCTGATCGAAATGATGGAGGATGATGATACACCTCCTTTATCAGCCTTCCTAAAAGGTGCACTTAATAAAAATGTTAAATTTTATGGTTGCAAGTTATCCATGGATATCATGGGTCTGACACAAGAAGAGATGATTCCAGAGTTAGAAATTATAGAAGCCAAGGATTATTTGACAGATGCCATGGGATCAGACTTGCAGCTGTTTATATAAATACAAAGCCTGTAGATGCTCTACAGGCTT
>MGOS01000054.1:6628-7482 GCA_001797185.1 Clostridiales bacterium GWB2_37_7 | reverse complement strand
TATTTTTTCCAGCTTGTTTATTTGTGATAATCGAAAAATCCTTTTCCACTCTTTCTTCCTAAATATCCAGCTCTAACCATCTTCCTCAATAATGGATGAGGCCTGTATTTTGAATCCCCGAACTCAGTATACAAAGTCTCCATAATAGCCAGGCAAACGTCATTTCCTATCAAATCTGCCAAAGCTAAGGGTCCCAGCGGATGATTTGCTCCTAATTTCATAGCCAAATCAATATCCTCCGCAGTGGCAACTCCATCTGCCAAAATTCCCACGGCTTCATTTATCATCGGTACAAGTATTCTGTTTACAACAAATCCGGGAGCCTCCTCAACTTCTACGGGACCCTTTCCAAGACCTCTGGCTAAATCCATTATAGTTTTATTAGTTTCTTCAGAGGTTGCGATGCCCTTTATAACTTCAACAAGTTTCATTACCGGAGCGGGATTAAAAAAATGCATCCCAATAACCTTGTCAGGCCTCTTAGTAGAGCTGCCTATTTCTGTTATTGATAATGAAGAAGTATTGCTTGCCAGTATTGTTTCCGGCTTGCAGACTGAATCCAGCTCAGCAAATATTTTTTTCTTAATTGACATATTTTCAATGGCAGCTTCTACAACTACATCAGCATCCTTAGCGAGATTAATCTCTGTAGTTACTGTTATTCGCCCTAATATCTCATTTTTTGTTTCTTCTGAAAGCTTACCTTTTTCAACACTTGCATTGAGATTTTTGGTGATCATTGATAAGCCTCTCAGCACAAAAGCTTCCTCGATGTCCCTGAGTATTACCCTATGCCCCCCTTGTACAAAGGTCTGGGCTATACCTGAACCCATGGTTCCTGCACCTAATACAAA
>MGOS01000054.1:0-6620 GCA_001797185.1 Clostridiales bacterium GWB2_37_7 | reverse complement strand
ATACTATCATATTTCTTATTTTATTGTATATAAATATAAGACAATAAATGTATCACTACGTCACTAAAATCAATAAACGGAATATAGTTCTATCACCATAGACCTATACTCTGTTTATTAATTCAGCAAACCTACCCCTGCATCTCTATTCTAAAGGAATCTCCCTGGTATTATTTAATATTTCATTATCATTTATCTTAGCTCCGGTTTCATTGTCGACCAGCAAATCCTTCAGGTTAAAAGAATACATGGATTTATCATCATGTATATAGAATTTAGTTATTTCCTTTGAATCAGTGCTGTATTTATACATTATAGGCTTTCCAAGCTCATCAGCGATCCTGACAAGGTCCTCAATGGATTTTACCTTATAATACATCCCAAAGGAAGTTCCGATTTCATTGTTGATAGCCACCAATCTACTTCCATGTGCTTTAAAAATCTTATTTAGCTGTTTTTTAAATATATCAACAGGAGCATTGCCTTTAACAAAAATAAGTACATACAGTAATGCTAAAAATGCAATGCCCGCTATGATACCATAAGCTATTATCATATTCCTATTAACCGGCAGCTGTATTTGCTTTGTTTCTTCTACCGCTTCAGCCTTTTCCTCCACACCGCTTTTTACAATCTCAAAATAGCTGGTATCCAGAGGTATTGTTATAGCTGGTGCAAGCTTCTTTTCTATATTATTTTTGCCGTCACTTGCTTGCAGATTGACACTCATTACAACAGACATCCTGACGGGCATATTGAGCTTTGCTGTCTCGCTTATCTGAGTTGCAAAGCTGTTGTACTCATCCAAGGAAAATGTAATCTCTTTATCAATTGATATTTTGGAATCCTTGCTTTCAAATGCTGTTTTAGGAGAAAGATTAAATTCCTTCTGCCATATGACCTTGACTTTGTCTTCCTCGCTTGTGTACCCTTCTACAACAGCAAGAATCTCATAATCACCTTTAATGTCAACAGGCTTATCCGCATTGAATATGTATTGAAAATTAGTTTTTATATAGTTCACAAAGGAGGTTATATATAGCTTATCCTCCTCAAGGCTATCGCTATTGTACAATGGATTTGGTTTTAAAAATACCCTATATTTTAAATCAGTTTTATTGCTATAGTTTAATAGCGTCTCCTTTTCCTCTTTGACCCCCGGATTCTTGACTGCCATAAATAGCAATCCTGAAATAACAGCAATTATAAGCAATAAAATTACTATCAATGCCATCTTTAGCTTTTTGCTTATACTCTTCTTCATTGTATCCCCCCCAGATATTCTTACATAATAATTCAACCAAAGTTATATATTTCCTTCTATGTAAAACATTATTATGTCGACAGCAAAATTTATAATATTACGACAAAAAGCAGGTTAGACCTGCTTTTTATAGCTTCTGTGTATGGGTATCATGGTACCCTAGCAGTTTGCAAATAATTGTAAAGGCTTCTGCTCTGGTGATATTATTCTGAGGCTTATAGGTGTTGTCCGGATACCCTAAAATCACTTTATCTTCAAATCCGGCTCTCACATGTTCCAGAGCCCAGTTTCCGATATCATCCTTGTCTGTAAAAGGAAGCTCAATACTCTCATCATCTAATGCTAATTTGAAGGCTCTTGCGAGCACTGCAATCATTTCTTCTCTGGTTATATTATTATTAGCCTTAAATAATCCAAATGGGTAGCCTTTGAATATTTTTTCTTCCGAAGTGACATTGACATAACCTGCTGCCCACTTTGGAATCGGGTCCACATATTTAGGAATCAGAGTATCCTTTGGCTCAAGCTTTAAAGCCTTACCTATCAATACAGCTGCTTCAGCCCTTGTGATATAATCATCAGGCCTTATCCTTCCAAATTCATCACCCTGGATGATTTTTTCTTCCAATAATGCGATTATACAATCATGGGCCCAATGCCCCTCGATTTCAGGATATTTTACAACTGCCTCTTCAGCTACTGTTTTTACCCCTGTATCATTTGCCGGTTTATCATCATCACGAGGTTTATCATCATTTGTTCTTACAATCGGAGTAGTTATTAAAAAATCTATATCTGCCGATAAGTTCTGTAATTCATTGCCGGCTTCCTCATCCATTCTCAAGGTGTATTTCAAATCTATAGGACTAGTGGCTGTAATAGTGAGCTGATCATTCTCTTCTAATTCGATGCCATCACGAAAATCAGCAAGGCTTCTGTCCTGTACTATAGATGTATCACCAAACTCCAGCCATCTGCCCTTTTTGATCGTCAGCTTCATATTGTCAAGAAAGGATTGATAGACTGCGTCCTCTGTATAGTCCTCTCTGAACTTATTAAGCTCTACCGCCACACCTAAGCTCGTAAGCTTTGTTTTTTTGTAATTGTTATAAATTCTGATAACACCATCTCTGCCTTCCTCAGTCGGATACCATAGGTCATCTCCAAAAAGATTTCCTTCCTGAGAAACTCTGCCATCTTTATCTATAGTTATCACAACATTCGGGTTCCCGGGGGACATCACAGCATAGGTAGTACCCATAAATTGTGTGACAATAAATCCCATAATCAATGTAAAAACAAGGAACTCAAAAATTGTCTTGACCAACTTTTTCTTATTTTCCATCGTCTTCCCTCCAATAAAGCAGAAGAATACCTACTAAGCTTTATTTTAGGCAATTTGCCAGCTTTTTTCTCCATTAATTAGGTTTATTTTTATACTACTTTAGTGTAGTTTTTTGTTATACGATAGGACTATTGAAGAAGCAAATTACCGTTACCTTGCTTCTTCAATAATTTAAAAATAAATTAATCAGAGTCATAAATGGTTACTGACTCTGATTAAATAATTATTATTATAATGAATATAGATGATCTTATTGAGCAGGAGCATTAAATTGTCTCCAATCAATTTGGATGCTGACAGTAAACTGTTTCTCTTCAAACTCATTGCCAAAATCTGTGCTGAAATAAAATTCCATTTGCCCGCCAAGTTTGTTAGCAATATTCCCGCCTTGTCCACCGGTTATTTCCAAGTACTGCCCAGATTCCAAACTGACTCCTTTAAGTATGTTAGTATTTAATTCATACTCAAAGTTATCCAAATCAATGTAGTCATCATAGTATGGATGAACTTCATACAATTTAACGCCATTCCTGTTGAATATCTTTACTGATACATCGTTAATTTTTAAATTATTTCCAAGAGTGTTAATTAACTCCTGTTCATTCTCGCCAGGCTTCAACGTTGAATCATTTATATCATAAGTTATAGTTGCACGATTAAAAACAGCCGGCATAGTTCCATTATTAACTGCCTTGAACGGTATAGAATAAAACATGCCTGGAAAAACATCAATAAAATTTGCGACCAGCTTATGATTATTATCTTCTAAAGTAAATGGAGCAACTCTGGAATTATCATAATACTTCGATCTACCATTATAAATAATGTAAGGTCTAGGAACATCAATATAGTCATCATAGCCTTGAAATTCAACAAGCAGTTCACCAGTTGAGACGGTTCCATTTACTGTAATTATTTCACTCCAATATGCATATCCAACACCCATTATCATAAACATGAAGACAATAATAAGGCAGATAATTCTTGTTCTTTTCATTATATCACTCGCCTTTATTATAATAATGGATGACAAAGCAGCTGTGATGGACTGCTTTATCATCCATATGTACTAAATTTTAGATTTATTATCTGCCGTCATTAAATTGTCTGAATTCCGGCTTAAATTGGAAGGTAAGGTTACTGACATCTTCTTTATTAGCTAGATCCGGGTCGACTTCTAAAACTATCTGTACATTAAATTCTTCATTTAGATCTAAAGAATTGGTAATAGCATCTCCATCTCTCGGATTAGTTAAATCAATAGGTGTCTCATTAGCTTTTAATTCATATTCACCTATATTGCCATCTTCATCTGTAATTAATACATATACGTCAATATCACCGCTAGCTACAAGTGTTTGTTGATCACCTACTAAATAGAAAAGCGGTTCATACATTTTAACTGGCATTGTGCTCTTATTAACTATGTCAAAGGATGCAACAGCCTTGCTGTTTGGATAAAGGTTAGTGAAGATAACGGTTCTTGCAGGATCATTGTCGTTATTAGCTGTTGAGGTTCCATCTGCTACTATTGGAGCAATGCTTCCTGTAGCATATGTATTGTCAACTACAGTACCTGCGAAATCTGAATAGGTTACAGTTGCTTCATTCTCAATGTCAACATCCAATATACCAGTATCAACTGTACCATTAATTGTTATTGTTTCTGTCCAGTACGCATAACCTGCACCCATCATCATAACTGCTGCGGCTAGCACTAATGCCAAAACCTTTGTTCTTTTCATTGAAATCTCTCCTTCATTTATTTAATTTTTATTAGCCATCCACCGTTAAGGTGTCTGACAACTTACATTATCGATTATATTCTTTTCGTTATATCTTTACGCACTGCAAAGGAGTGATTTTGAAGCATATCTTTTAGTTATTTATATACTACTTTGGTGCTAGATATAAGATTCTTCACTGCGCTCAGAATAACGCCGTTGCACTTAGGATGAAGCTATTACAAAAGAAAAAACAGAGCATATGCTCTGCCTACAAATAACTAAAATACTATCTCATCTAATGGCACATCATCCTTTGACTTAATAAGCAATGTAGGCCATCCTATTTTGGGTATTACATACACAACAGTTCCCTTAACATCCTCCGGTTTTACCAGTTCTGTATCAGGTCCTGAATTATTATCACCCTTGGTACGGAAGCGTATTCCTTCTTTCTCCTTCTCCTTTATTTCAATGATTCTATGGGTTATAAGTATACTTCCTCTCCTGAATTGCATTACATCTCCTACCTTCAAGCCATTAATACCTTCCATATCCGTTATCTTTTTTACAAGTATTACATCTCCGGGCTTAATCATGGGCTCCATGCTTCCTGTCGCAATGACAGAGGGATATATAGGAAATACCCCTACCGTGAACCATATGATTCCAATAGATAGGAGACTGGTGATAATCCAGCTTAGCACACTTTCGTCGTCCTTATCCTTTGCTTTTAATTGTTTAGCTTCCTTCAAATAGATATTCTGCATGGCTGTTAATGAAAAAACAGGCACCATAACTCCAACAAGCGCAGCCGTAATCCACCGTAGATTAGGCAGGACAGGTGAAAGCCAATGAACTCCTTGGATAATGCCAATGTAGATAATAGCTGGCAAAGGACCTCCCAAATATGCTAAGTAAGTCGCCAATAGATTGTTTGAAAAGTCCGGTGCAACATATTGTGCTATAAACTTAACCAGATCCTCCGTTCCCTTCAGACTGATAATACTTGAAAAAGAAGTGGATGTAAAAGTCATAAACAGAGCTATTATAATAAAAACAACATAGTTCTCTTCCTTTGCTATGTTATTAACCAGATAATTCCTTACTAACTCTCTGCCTAAAAGAGCTGAGCCAACAACCAAGATATTTAGCAATATACCTGTTGCTGAATGACTATATGGACTTTCCCCTAATCCATCAACAAAAATTCCTGTCAAAAAAGAAACTGCAATAAATATAAATGCAAATACAAAAGCCCAACCTTTTATTGAGCTTAAATGCTTTAGCCCTGCCTTCGGCCGCACCGCAGGAAATAGCCAGACTATCCATACTGCTCCAAGCCAAAGAAAAGGCTTCACAATGTAGTTAAAAATCGAAGCACCTATCATTATACGTATTGATGAATTCTCAATTATATATATGAATATCAGTAAACTAATTAATAAAGCACATCTCCCTTTAGATGCTTTTGTCGGCAGATAGTCTATCCTAAACATTGTTTTACCTCCTGTATTATTAAAGCTTGTCCTAAGCATTTGCCACCATACCTTGGAAGGCTGGTGTTTACTTTGATTCATCTACCTTATTCGCCATTTTGTGTTTCTATTTCGCTTCCGTCTGTTTCAGCAATCTCATTAGCTTGAGAATCTGTTTCACTTACCTGATCTTCTTTTGATTCTCCAGTTTCAACAGCTTCAACCTTAGTATCCTGTATTGAAGGCTCCTCAGAGTTTTCCTCTATAACAGCTTCACCTGCAGCTTCTTCCTTTTTCTCTTCCTGAGTGCTTGCTGTTTTATCTATAGGGGCAGAGGCTGTATCCTCTGAATTACTTAAAGTCTCTAGATTATTTGGAGCTTCTGAGTTTATTGCATCTGTTTCAGGCTGCTCTGATATTTCAGAATTCAACTGGACAACCTCGCCTATAGCAGGTTTAGGAGGTTCAGGGGGCCTGCGCACCTCAATTTTTCCTGTTATTATTAGCGGCTTTCTCCAAAGTCCATACCCTCCGGACATTAACACAAATGCAGATATAAAACTTATTATAATTACAATCGTTCTTTTTTTCACATTTATACCTCCATTTCTTTTATTTTATCTCAGCCCTTGCTCATACTGAAGCTTATAAGTAAATGAGCGATCTCCATATTCTATTTTTTTCTCATTCCCAGCTTTTATATGAATTTTTATTTCCGCTTCATCGTCTTTTCCTATTAAATTACGATCTGAACCTATATTTCGTATTGACTTTATAATTTCATCATCATCATCTTCTTCTATATCTTT
>MGOS01000053.1 GCA_001797185.1 Clostridiales bacterium GWB2_37_7 | reverse complement strand
TCATCAATTGTAGGTATATCTTTTCTCTTAATCTTACTCTTTGTCATCTTCTCTATTTGCTTAAGAGTCATGTATTCTCTAGCTGTAACCAGCGTATAAGCAGTACCTGTCTTGTTGGCTCTGCCTGTTCTGCCTATTCTATGAACATAAGACTCAATATCCTGAGGCAAATCATAGTTTATTACATGAGTAATGTCCTCAACATCTATCCCTCTTGCTGCTACGTCCGTAGCTACCAGGAATTCTAAATTCCCTTCCTTAAACTTTCTAAGGGTGTTCATTCTTTGACTCTGATTCATATCTCCGTGCATGCCCTCTACATTGTAGCCTCTTGCTTGCATGGACTCAACCAGCTCATCAACACCTTTTTTGGTCTTACAGAAAATAATAGCTGTTGCAGGCTCATCTACATCTAAAATTCTACAGAATGATTCAAACCTGTTATTTTGCTTCACTTCAAAGTAAAACTGCTCAACTGTAGAAACTGTCATAGTACTCTTTACAATTGATACATGCTTTGTATCTGCCTTCATGTACTTCTTTGATAGCTTCCTGATTTCATCTGGCATTGTAGCAGAGAAAAGCATTGTCTGTCTTTCTTTGCTGCAGTTCTTAATTATTTCCTCAATGTCTTCTATGAAGCCCATATTTAGCATTTCATCCGCTTCATCAAGCACCAAGAATTGAATATCCCCAAGGTCTATAATTCTCCTTCTTATTAAATCCAGCACTCTGCCTGGGGTACCTACAATTATATCAATGCCACTTCTAATAGCCCTAATCTGCCTGTCGATTGGTTGACCGCCATATACCGGCAAGAGTCTCACTTTTGTATGCTTTGCAATTCTGATAATCTCGTCATTAACCTGTATAGCCAGCTCTCTTGTAGGAGCAAGTATAATACAGCTTATTTTACCTTCAACCCTTTTCATATTGGTCAAAATTGGTGCACCAAATGCTAAGGTCTTGCCTGTACCGGTTTGCGCTTGACCTATTACGTCAAAACCTTCCAACACTACTGGAATTATTTCAGCTTGTATATGGGAGGGTTCTTCAAACCCCATATCGTCAATTGCTTTTAGTACTTTCTCTCCTAAACCTAACTGGTTAAATTTCTTTTCTTCCATTGTCATCCTTCTTTCAACTTTTATTGATCATTAGTATTATAACCCATATTTGAAATTAAATAAGCGATACGTAAATCAATGTCATTTAACTTCAAAGCTATGGTTTCCATAAATTCTCTTCCATATTTATCAAACCATTTATATTAAAGGTTACTCCCTCTGCTTCCAACAGACTTCGTTGAACTTCCTGACCGCCAAAGGCATATTCAGGAGCCATATTGCCTGATTTATTCACTACTCTATGACAGGGAAGTACCCAATTCTCGGGAACAGCCCTCATTGCCCAGCCCACAACTCTGGCACCTCTTGGCAAGCCGGCTAATACAGCAATCTGTCCGTAGGTTGCTACCTTACCGACAGGTATCTGCGAAACTATGTCATAGATCTTAACAAAGGTGGAATTCATAACTATTCCTCCACAAAATACTAAACCCTATCCGCAAGATAGAGTTAATAAGAAATAAATATCAAATTCTCTGCCACTAACATTACTATTATATGGCACTTGATGTGTATATGCAAGTAAATTTTAATGGTGATAGGGAAACCTCAATAACTTGTTTTTGTGGTGCCTGGCACCACAAAAACAAGTTATTCTAAAGTATTCTGCTTAAGAATTCTCTTGTTCTATTTTGAGAAGGGTTATTGAATATGTTTTCAGGGCTATCAATTTCTACGATTTCACCCTTATCCATAAATACAACTCTATCAGCCACTTCCCTTGCAAAACCCATTTCATGGGTTACAACCAACATCGTCATCCCTTCACTGGCTAGAGCTTTCATAACATCAAGCACCTCAATGACCAATTCAGGGTCTAGCGCTGAGGTTGGTTCATCAAAGAGCATTATTTTCGGCTCCATAGCTAGGGCTCTGGCTATAGCTACTCTCTGCTGCTGTCCTCCAGAAAGCCTCGAAGGATATTCGTCCTTCTTATCTGTCAATCCCACCTTTGCCACTAATTCAAGAGCGGCTTCCTCAGCTTCTTTCTTGGTAAGATTTCTTACCTTCCTAGGTGCAAGCATTACATTCTCCAATACTGTCATATGTGGAAAAAGGTTGAATCGCTGAAACACCATACCAAGCTCTGAGCAAATCTCCGAAACCCTTTTAGGGGAAAATTTATGAATATCCCTGTCATTCGCTCTCTCATCTACAAGCTCATTATCAATATATAATTTGCCGCTTGTTATTCTCTCTAGATGATTTAGGGATCTCAAGAGAGTACTTTTGCCTGAGCCGCTAGGTCCTATTATACATACAACCTCTCCCTTTTCTATGGTCAGGTTTATATTTTTCAGAACCTCCAAGCTTCCAAAGCTTTTATATACATTTTCTAATCTAATCATGTGAATACCCACTTTTCATAAATCTTACTTCCAATTTAGACTGTATCATTGTAAGTACTGAACAGAATATCAGGTAAATAAATGCTGCTTCCATATAAAGCCAAAGTGGTTCATAGGTCCTTGCTGTAATCTGCTGTGCAACCTGAAAAAGATCCGAAAATGTAACTGCTGCTGCTAAAGAAGTATCCTTAACCAAGCTAATGAATGAATTCGCAATTGGAGGTATAGCTACTTTAATAGCCTGTGGAAGTATTATATACAGTAGAGTTTGAGATTTTGATAAACCCAATGCATGAGCTGCTTCCCACTGTCCCTTAGGTACAGATAATATAGCTGCTCTTATAATTTCTGAGCCGTAAGCTCCGACACTTAAGGTAAAACCTATTATTGCCGATACCAAAGCACTCAGAATGATGCCAATGCTTGGCAGTCCGTAAAAAATTATAAACAGCTGCACCAATAATGGTGTTCCTCTTACTATCCACACGTAAAACTTTACAATTCCATTTAAGGGCTTAAAATTTGTAACTCTTATGATTGCAACAGTAAAGGCAACAATCAATCCCAGTATAAACGAGATGATGGTAAGTGGTACTGTAAACATCACACCTGCCTTTAAAAGAGGGATAAAGGAGTCAATAAGTATTCCAATCACCCTTACCATTCTATCGTCCACTTTTACTCACCCTTCTAAAACTATTTTGAAACGTCTTCACCAAACCATTTTTGTGAAATCTCTAAGTATTTTCCATCAGCCTTCATATCTGCCAAAGCCTTATTAACTGCCTCTACAAGTTCTTGATTGCCTTTGTTGAACAATATTCCGTTCTCATCTTTTGTGTCCATCTCAGCAACAACCTTTATAGCAGTATCTGGTTTTTGTGTTTTAAAATCCAAGAAGGATAAGCTGTCATTTATTGTTGCGTCTATTCTCTTTGATGTCAAAAGATCTATTGATTGATTAAAGCCATCAACCTGCACTAGCTCTGCTCCAAAGGATGTTGCAATTTCTGCCAGGTTGCTTGTTAGTGTTTGACCTGATTTTTTGCCCTTTAGGTCTTCAAAGCTCTTTATTTCATTATTGTCACCATGAACAATTAATACTGCCTTAGATACTATATATGAATCAGAGAAATCGTATTTTTCAATTCTGTCAGGTCTTATAGTAACTTGATTCACTACCGCATCAAATCTTTTCGCATCAAGTCCTGCAAACATACCGTCCCATTTTGTTTCTATAAATTCTGCCTTTACACCAAGTCTATTTGCTATTTCTTCTGCAATTTCAACATCAAAGCCTGTAAGCTTGCCATCTTTGTCATGGAACGTAAACGGTGCATATGTTCCCTCTGTTCCTATCTTAATTACGCCCTCCGCTTTTATTTTGTCTAACAAACTCTCCTGTTTTACTTCAGCAGCAGGCTCATTTGTTGCTGCTGTTTGCTTTGCTGCACTGCAACCCACAAATACCAGTGCCATTATTGTTATGATTGCTGTTACCAGTAGAACTCTTTTTTTCATTTTGCTTCCTCCATTTTTAAATGATTTAGAATTATTGTACTAAATTTGGCTTCAGATAACATATTGACTATTCCTATCTGTTTACTATGTTTTTAATTATAATGTCCAAAACCTACTTTGTCAATAGGTTTTGTGGGATTTATTCCAAAAACTTTCATTGTTTACTTTTACTTTAAAGGATTATTGGAATATATAAAGAATTTATACTCTAATCCATATAAACAGTTGTGTCAAGAGGATGGTGAATAAAATGAACAAGTGCATCGAAGCGTCCCATGTAAGGTGTATTACCAAAGGAGTCAAGCCGGAGAATATATTTAGCACGAGGGTATTAGAAGGCAAGACTTTAATACAAAAACTTGAACAAAACAAAGAACTTATAAAGACAGCAGCTCCTTTTTTGGAGCATCTATACGATTTTGTCAGGGGCTCGGATTTTTTTGTCATACTAAATGATGCCGAAGGCTGTATCCTCAGCGTCACAGGTGATGAAAAAATACTATCAGAGGCAAACAGGCTCAAAATGATACCTGGCGCATATATGGATGAAGATAGTATTGGTACCAATGCCATGAGCATGGTTATAAGTGAAGGTCAGCCTGTTCAAGTATCAGGCGCGGAGCATTTTATCAAGGCTTACCACAAGTGGACCTGCTCGGCTGCACCAATAAAGGATGCCAATGGTAAAATAATCGGAATTATCGATTTAACAGGATACAGCGAAAACGTTCATCCCCATACCTTGGGAATGGTAGTGGCAGCAGCAAATGCAATTGAACGTATGTTAGAGGTAAATGATATAAATTCAATATTGACGATATCAAAAAAACATATAGAAAGCATATTTGATTCAGTATCCTCAGGTATTTTGACCTCGGATTTATCAGGCAACATCACTTCTATGAACAAGCAGATTGTTAAAATGTTTGGCTATAGTGAATATGAAATCAAGAACATGAAGGTATGGAATTTGATCGAAGGCTGGAATGAGGTTGTTGTCAAGCTTACAGCAAGAGAAAGCTATGTAGACAAGGATGTAAACGTAAAGGCACGAGCAAATAAGATTCAGTTTACTCTTACTGCCTCCCCCATATTCAATTCCGACAAAGAAATTATCGAGATCATTCACATATTCTATGAGCTTAAAAAAAGCAGAAAGCTTGCAGGTAAGATACTGAGCGGTCAAGCTATTTATACCTTTGATAAAATCATAGGAAAAAACGAAGAATTCTTAAGAACTATTGAGTACGCAAAAAAAATTGCCGATAGCAGTTCTACAATTTTAATTACTGGAGAAAGTGGAACGGGTAAAGAGGTTTTTGCGCAATCTATTCACAATTACAGCATTCGAAAGGAAGAGCCTTTTATTGCGGTAAATTGCGGGGCAATACCCAGAACACTCATTGAGTCTGAACTATTTGGCTACGAGGAAGGCGCCTTTACCGGTGCAAAACGAGGCGGCAATGCAGGCAAATTTGAACTTGCCGATGAAGGTACAATTTTCTTGGATGAAATCGGAGAAATGCCAATAGATATGCAAATCAAGCTTCTTAGAGTAATCGAGGAAGGTGTAATAACCAGAATAGGAAGTCACAGACAGATCCCTGTCAACGTCAGAATTATTGCCGCTACCAACAAGAATTTAAAGAAAGAAGTAGCAGCAGGTAATTTCAGGAAAGATCTTTACTATAGATTAAATGTACTTCCTATATATCTACCACCACTAAGAGAACGGGCAGATGATATACCTTTGCTTTTTGACTACTACATGGAAAAAACCTCCAAAAGGTTGAACAAAAGAAGAGTAGCTATATCACCGGAATACTTGGACTTTCTGAAAAAACATGAATGGCAGGGCAATATCAGAGAATTGGAAAATGTTATCGAATTAATTGTCAACACAGAATCTGTTCAACCAAACTTCCTTGGCAAAAAAGTTAATTTAAATCACACTAATAAGCAAAGCATTAATTTGAGCTTGGAGCAAGTGGAAAAACAGCATATTATCACCGTTTTAAATGAATCTCATGGCAATGTTACAGCTGCAGCTAAAATTTTAGGAGTTGGTAGAAATACACTTTATCGAAAACTTGAAAAATACGATATCCATTGTCACGATACAGAACGTCGTTCCGAAATAGAATAACTGTAATGAGACTTAATTGCTCCAAAATAGAGCGTTCTTGATTTGGCAGGACCGATTGCTTTTATGCTTCTGATGTAACTCAGTAACTCAACGATTATAAAACCCCCTAATTTTTTATGATTTGGCACAGATGTTGCTTAATATTAGTGTTGTGCATTAAAAAGTAAAAAATTGTATTACCAAAATCACGGTAAAACAAAAGCATGATTTGACCATTTCTGGTATTTTAGTATGGTCACAATATGCATAATATTCATGCGAGATGTATAATTAGTTATGCTATATACTTTTTCGGAAAGCTTACTGTTTTGCCATAAAAAAACAGATAGCGGGAATTTCGTATTTCTACTCAAACCTCTATCTGTTTAAGATTTCAAACTTGTTTAGCCGCCTCCTACAGGCGGGAAAATAGACACCGTATCATTATCCTCCAAAACCTGATCAGAATTCGCACCTCTTCCGTTGATCATTATTATTGCTGCTTCCTCTGCCCGAATATTTAGGCGTTCAATGATATCCTTCGGAGTCGCTCCCTGTACTAGATCCATCATCATCTCTTTCTCACGATTTTCTCTAAGTGTCGCAAAGAGCTTTACTTTTATCTGCACCTAATCACCTCTTATCATTATATGGTTGGATTCACTTAATAATATTGCCTATGGGCAAGCGATTATCCTTCTAGCCCAGAGACACTCTCCACAGGAGGGACTGTTGCCCCAGCAATCCATTTCATTGCTATCGGTATAGCTGCATCCATCCCTGGATTTGCAGTCCGTACAGGAAGGGAAAAGGTTTTCATTGACAGCCCGCCTGAAGTTGACATACCCAGGATCCATCCAAATCTCCTGAAGTTTCTTTTCATTGACATTGCCCATATAGCAGGGGTACATTTGCTTTTTTCTTCCATAGATATAGCACTCGTAGGAATGCATCAAGGCATAGCAGGGACTGACGTTACCCTGGTAGTTGATGCATAAGGATTTATCCTTCGCAAACTTACAGCTGCGTTCCGTCCTTAACTTCATATTGGACATCTGAGCCCAAACAGTGGTCTTCAAAGAATCTTTTCCAAACATGCAACCTGTATCATCTATATCATAAACAATTTCATCCTTCATGGATTCGTGGTAAGGCAGCAGATTGCTTATGATGATCTGACTGGCTTTGAGATCATAAGCCATTTGGATCAGCTTCGGCAGTCTGGCATAATTCTTTTTCATGGCTACAAACTCAATCCCTAGTTCCGGCTTTCTGGTCTTTCGTTCCTGTTTCATAGCCTGCAAATTTGCAATACTTTGAGAAACGCTTTGAAAATTGGCGCCTTGACGTATTTCATTATATTCCTCTTCCTCAGGACTGTCCAAGGAAGTAAAGAGAACATCCAATTCCAGATCAATCAATTTTTGAATATTTTCCTTATTTAAATACGAACCATTGGTAATCATTTCTGCCTTGAGTCCAAGTTTCTTCACTGCCCGCAGCATATCAAAAATCCTTGGATGCATCATGGGCTCACCGAAACCACCAAAATGTACCGACTCCAGTTCCGGCAGTTCTTTAAGACTTTCCAGTATCTTTTCAAAAGTCTCCCACTCCATGTGCAGCAGTCTATCATGCCAGGAACTGCGAATACAGGTTATACATGCAAAATTACATTCTGTGGTGACTTCGATATATATCCTTTTTGCATCCGGCAGCAGCGGGATTAACCGGTAACCACCCTCTGTGGAAATAAATATTGCTTCTTGTTCCTCTTCCATGGGTATAGGCAGCTTCATATAACCATCCTTGGAAATCCGAACCCTTTCACCCACTACAAAAAGCTCAGTTCCCAAGGTCTTAAGCTCTTTTTTCATCTTATATCCTCCTAGATGCTAAGGAACAACTACTCCTTTTTCTTTATTTTAAAGTTTGATTCGTTACTCTTGTTTTTTCCATAAAATCCCAAAGCTATCCGATATGGTCCGGGACAGCCTGGCGGTAGAAAAGCTATCCGATCGCCCGGATAAATCATATAATCTAATTCCTGGACAAAACCGTTTACAAAAATGACTTCAATTTCATCCAAAGTAATCTCCAGTTTCGCTGCCAGTTCAATACCTGTAATTGGGTCCTCAAGCCCCATGATTAAAGGGATGGTGCCTTTTTTTCGAAAAACAGCATCCAAATGAAGAAAGCCTCTGACCTCAATCGTTTTTCTGCTTTGTTCCGACATACAAATTTACCCCCTCTGAATATTCTAACCTACCTTGTAAAAACGATTCTCTACACTTCTCCGATAGTACTGAAAAATTTGGAGCCGGACCTAGGTCCGGCTATTTTATGAGGATATTGTACTCCACGAAGCCAAGATGGCTAAAAGCGGAGATCTAATTAAAAATTGTAAACTTCGTCGATTTCTTCAGGAGTAAAGTCCCAAACCACATTGTGCGGAGGACATGGCTCATATTCGAAGAATTCAGGCAGACGATCGTGTGCGTTAGTGAAACCGGCTGCTTTGTTGAAAGCACGCTCAACCTTAAGAACGGATTCACCCAGTTTGTCAACATCGACAGCAGTCAAAGCTATACCGTATTGTGCATTGATCATGTCGATCAGAGCTTGGTATCCACCAGGATTGTCAGCTATGCCGAAGTAAACGAATAGACACATACCGGTACTGTCAACAGCAGCTGTTCCGATTTGCATAGCACGGGCATATTCGATTTGGCCGTCTTTCTTAAGTGGATCTATATTAGCGCCTACCTTTAATATGTTACCGGAGATACAGTATCCTGCAGTATGGTCAGCGCCCATTGGGGTAGTAGCATAAGTCAGTCCGATACCCTTGACTGGGCGCGGGTCGTAAGCAGGGATACCTTGATCTTTTACTACTGGAACTCTGAACAGACCACAAACCTTACCTACAACAGATGTACCACTAGCAAGAATTCGTCCTAATGGCGTAGGCTCGTAAATTTGATTAACCGCCTCCAACACGGCTTTACCGTCACCCCAAGGCAGCAGGCCGCCTTCCATTGCAGTAGCGATAGCAACAGCAGTTTCTATACTATCTATACCTAAGTCGTCCATTGCACGGTCGATGTATGCAATGTCATCTAAATCCTTGATACCTGCATCAGCTCCAAGGCCCCAGATAGTCTCATACTCAAAACCACTAGTGATGTATTTTCCTTGCTTGTCAGGATACCACTGCGAACATCTGATGACACAACCGGGATGGCATCCATGAGATACTTTACCATCACCACCACGTTCTGTAATGGTGGCATTCAAAGTTTCACCGGAGATACAGTCATTATGCTCTATACGACCGGCTGTGAAGTTATTGGCTGGTAGACCGCCAGCTTCATTCAAGATATTAACCAATACATCAGTACCATACGCTGCCAATCCTTGACCCGAGACCGGGTGATCCAGAAGTGCTTTAGCGAATACTTTAGCGGCTGCTTTAAATTTTTCAGGATCTGCAATAGGAACAGCACCGGCTCCTGTTTCGTCAATAACGAGGGCTTTTACCTTCTTGGAACCCAATACTGCACCTAAACCACCGCGACCGGCACTACGGATATTACCGTCTGGATCTTTGAAAGAAATATTAGCAGAAGGCAGACGATTTTCACCTGCAGGGCCAGCTAGCGCGATACCGACTTTTTGGCCGTATTTTGCGCTTAACACTTCAATAGCCTTGTAGTTTCCACAGCCTCCAAGAATCTCAGCTGGGGCTTCTTCAATCGTTACACCGTTTATATCAATTTTAACAATATAGAACTTATCACCGGCTGGCATTCCTTCAATAACTAAAGCTTTAATGCCCAGTTTAGCCATCTTTTGTGAAAAAGAACCACCAGAGTTGCTTTCTTTGATTGTACCGGTCAGCGGGCTCTTGGCTCCGACTGAAATACGTCCTGAATTAGGAGCTGTAGTGCCACTAAGTAAACCAGGGGCAAAAATTATTTTGTTGTTTTTGCCTAAAGCATGGCAAGTAGGCTTGACTTCGTCAGCAACAAAGTTGGAAGTAAGTGCACGCCCTCCCAGTCCTACATATTTAACAGGTACTTCATCAGTAGTAACGTTCAATGTTGTCATGTCCACTCTTATAAATTTGTTCATTACATTACCTCCCAAATGATTTTGTCTAAATCTTTCTACAATTTTATATTGCAATTTCTGTGCCAACTATTTATGAGGCGTCATTTATACGTAGAAGCATGATAAAACAACGTTTTAATGAAATGAACTTTATTTTGTTATATATTTAATTACAAAACGTTCCATCATGGAACACGATTGTGCAATATCACATGTTCCACAACGGAACAACGTTACATATCGGAACAACTCATAATTATAATTTGCTGGCTGCCTTTTCATCGAGCAGCACGATTACGTCAGGATGCAGCTGCAGTACTGACGCCGGCAACTCCGGTGTGATTTTGCCATTGATCATATTATTGATCGTTTCTGCCTTTTCTTCCCCACTGGCAAGAAGAAGTATCTTTCTTGAATGCATGATGGTCTTTATCCCCATGCTTATGGCTTGGTCCGGTACCTCCTCCATAGAGGCAAAAAAACGTGAATTTGCTTCTATGGTATCCTCATCCAAGGTTACCAAATGCGTCTGAGCCTCAAACTTCACATCCGGCTCATTAAAGCCTATATGACCGTTTCTTCCTATTCCCAACAGCTGCAAATCGATGCCTCCTGCTTGTTTTATCTTATCCTCATATCCTATACATTCTTGCTCGATATTTTTTGCCCTACCATCGGGTATATGAATATTGTTTATATTTATGTTAACAAATTTGAATATATTATCGCGCATGAAGTAATAGTAACTCTGTAGATTCTCTTTGTCCAAACCATAATACTCATCGAGATTAAAGGTTACTACTTCAGAAAAATTTATGTCTCCTTCTTTGTAAATACGGACCAACTCTCTATAGGCTCCTACAGGAGTCGAGCCCGTGGCTAAACCCAAAACGCTGTTTGGCTTCAAAGTAATCTGGCTTGCCAATATGTTGGCTGCTTTTTTACTCAGTTCCTCATAATCTTTTACGGTTATAATGCGCATACTGTACCTCCGGATAAAGTTACTGGCTGGCACAAAGACCAGCCCCTACATTTGCTTTCCATTAATTATAGTGGTTTTTATATTAATTTTTTCATCAAAAATAGTGATATCTGCACTTTTACCTGCTTCGAGACTTCCAATTTCATCATACAATCCAATTAGCTTTGCTGGATTTATTGTAACTGTTGCTATTGCTTCAGGCAATGACAGCTCCGTGTTTTCTATTATATTTCTAATCGCTTCATCCAAACGCAGCACACTGCCTGCAAGAGTTCCATCTGCCAGCCTGGCTGAACCTTGCTTTACAGTAACCTGCTGGCCTCCCAGGTCATAAACACCCTGCTTCATGCAGGTAGCTCTCATGGCATCTGTAATGAGTATTATTCTGTCACTGCCTTTAACCTTCATCAACAGCTTGAACATGACAGGATGCACATGTATTTTATCTGCTATAAGTTCACAGTAGATATCGCTGTTTAGTACAGCACCTACGACTCCCGGCTCGCGATGATTCATACCAGCCATTGCATTAAATAAGTGCGTAGCGCTTTTGATGCCTGACTCAATAGCAGTCAACGCTTCCTCATAAGTAGCATTGGAATGACCTATGGAAAAACTGATATGACTATGCCGGTGCATATCATTTATAAAATCCATATTGCCCTCTATTTCAGGGGCTATGGTTATTAGCTTTATAATGTCTAAATAGTCCTTAATCAATTCATATTCAGCCTTAATAATAAACTTTTCCGCATGAGCGCCCTTGCGAAGGGGATTGATAAAAGGACCCTCCATGTGAGCCCCCAGAACCTTTGCACCTTTTGGTTCCCAACTTGCAGCTTTGCGAATATTATCCAATGCTCTTTGTAGGTTTTTCTTATCTGCTGACATGGTAGTAGGTAAAAAGCTGGTTACACCATATTGACACAAACCTTTGCTGATCGTGCTTAAAGCATTAACATCCTCATCCATGGCATCACAGCCAAAGGCTCCATGAGTGTGGATATCGGTAAATCCCGGTGAAACATAGCAGCTATCAGCATCTATTAATTCTACCCCCTGCATATGCTCCAGATCATCTTGTATTGCAATAATTTTGCTGTCATACAGCAATACTTTGTTTTCTATTATTTCATCCTTTAAAATAATCTTACCATTTACTATTGCTTTCATATTCAGCATCACGTCCTGTTTATACTTTTAGCTTAAACTTTTGCCAAGGCCGTACCTTATCCAGAAGAAAAACTTCTTCCTGCACAATTCTTCCTACAATATTGGTTTTACCACTGTTCTCCATATCCCTCAGGGCAATTTGCATTTCTCCTGCATATCTGTCATACAAGGAGCTTTCGATAAGTACATCTCCTCTTTTGATTGCAGCGGGATTAAACAGTGGAAAATCACTGCCTTTATACTTCACCCTGCTTTGGGTTGATCGTATCATATATTCTGATACATCTCCTCTGTTGAAATGAAGCTCTTCTAATACAATTTTACTATATATATTTGGAATATTGCTCTCTAATTCAATATTTAAAGTCAAAATATTCCTGTCCAGCTTACTCAAGCATTTCAATTCTTCCTCCGAAGCAAAGGCGTTGGCAATTATAACATCATCAATAAGCTCTGTGTTAAACAAATCTTTAGTTTGAACCCCTATAGCCAGATATCTATGCTCTTCCAAGGTGCATAAACCCTCCTGAACTGGCCAAGGTCCAAGCTCCCCAGTCTTTGAAGACACAAAAGCAGCCGTCTTAATCCCTTGTTCCTTGAATTGCCTAGAGCATTTCAGGAAGTGCTCTCTAGAAAGCCCTGTGTAGCGATGGGGATAGAAATTGTGGCAGCTTATAAGATTATCCTTGTTAGGCTTGAAGGATATAATATTATCCAAATATTTAGTACCACTGCTCATGTTTATTTCAATCTTTAAACCATAGGGGTTTAGCGTCATGATGCTTTCTTCCATTCCGCCAAATCCCTCATCCAGCCTCAGTCCTGTTAGCTGAAGGCTTTGAAAAAAACTGAGATCATGATAGCTGATACCCAGTTCTTTGAATACTGCAGGACTTACATCAGCTATAATCTCCATACCAAGCTTTTTTGCATGGGAAGTTATGTCTATGAAATCCTTTATCACCTTGTCCTTATCGCCTTCTACGGATATCAAACAGGTAAATACTCTGGTGTAACCATATTTCGCTGCCAAGTTAAGATATTCCATCCAAACAGACGATGCAGCTCTTTCAGGATATATCGATATTCCCAGCTTCTTCATTTATTTACCTCATATTGTGGATAATTGCCAGTATTATTTCTGATAGACTTGTACATTTCTATGAACTCTCCTGCCAAATCTCTTACTGTCATAGTATTCATAAAATGATCCTGAGCATGTATCATAAGCAAGGTCAATTTTGTTTCTTTGCCCTGAGCCTCTGACTGAATAAGTGCTGTTTGGCTTTCGTGGGCTAATCTCAGCTTGCTGTTGGCTTCTGCAATGCATTTTTCCGCCTTTTCAAATTCACCCTGTTTTGCATGGCTAATAGCTTCCATACATGAGCTTTTAGCTTCTCCGCTGTGTGCAATAATTGTAAATATTTTCATTTCATAATCCATATTTTTTACTCCTTTTCCCGAAGCTCTTTTTTAAATTGAGGCAAATAGCTGATGTTTTGCTGTAAAATTTCATCTAACACCTTTTTTGCTATGTCTATAGCTCCAATCAAGGGATTTATAGTCAAAGCCATCAAGGCCTTGTAATAATCGCCCAATACTGCTGCCTCGACTGTTAGCAGCTCAAAGGACTTTATGCTTTGAATCAATCCATTTATGTGAATAGGCAGCTGCCCTGTTGTTATTGGTATTGCACCGTTTCTTCCTATTACTGCATTTACTTCTACAATTACATCTTCAGGCAAATTGGCAATGGCACTGTTATTACGAACATTTACGGCATGGATCGCTTTTTTGTCATTATGTATAGAGCTTATCAAAGAAACTGCAGCTTCAGAGTAGTATGCTCCGCCTCTTTTTTCCAATACAGCAGGCTTTACATCAAGCATGGGTTCCTTGTATAACTCAAATAACTCATGCTCTATTTTCTGTACCTGCTCAGCCCTTACCCCGCTTCCATCCTCTATGGCTTTTCTTTCTTCATCCAGCATTTTATCTGTCATAAAATAATATCTGTGATAAGGACAGGGCAATAGCCTGAGTGCCTTGATAAAGTCCACACTCCAATTCAGATCTGGTATATTGTTCATGGACATATAAGCTCCATCACATACTCTTTTTAATACAAGGTCTGTTATTTTATTTCCATCCAGATATATATCCTTTCCAAAAACCATATGATTCAGACCCACAAAGTCTATATTTATCCTGCTGCTTGCAACCTCTAATATTTGCGCCACATTGTTTATCATGCCAAGAGGTACATTGCAAAGACCTATAACCTTCACTTTACTATAACGAGTAACTGCCTCTGTGATAATGCCGGCAGGGTTTGTAAAATTAATAAGCCACGCATTTGGCGCAAGTTCCTCTATGTCCTTGCATATGTCCAATATTGCAGGAATTGTACGCAGAGCCTTAGCAAAGCCTCCTGCACCATTGGTCTCTTGACCAATCAGATTATGCTTAAGAGGCAACTTCTCATCATTCGCTCTGCACTTAAGCCCCCCCACCCTTATTTGTGTTACTACAAAGTCTGCATCACTTAAGGCTTCACGTCGATTCACAGTTTTGCGAACCTCAATGCAGAGACCTGCCTTTGCAATCATCCTTTGTGTCAAGTCATATATTATATCAAGCTTGTGCTTGCCGTCTTCAATATCAACCAGATGCAATTCAGCTATAGGAAGCTCATGGAATCTTTTGATCAAACCCTCCACCAGCTCCGGTGTATAGCTGCTTCCGCCGCCTATAACAACTATTTTTAATCTATTATTCATAGAACATCCTCACTTAAATTTAACGTTTAAAGGATATGGGGTCAGATGCTCTTCAGATTGATGACACATTTGAAGAAAAATAAAAATTTTGTATTAAGGCGCATTGTTATGCAGTTTGTGTTGTACTCTGTGAAGGGAGGCTATAAAGTTCGTAAGGCTGGCACGATGCCAGACGCTGATTCAGAGGCAAGGATGCCTCTTTGAATCAGGTAGGACTTTTTAGTCTCACAAGCAGCCAAGTACAACCAAGCTGCATATTTTGCGCTGTATACAATGCTTTTATTTTTAATGCTCTCTATCAGCAGCCTAATAGGCAGCTGCCCCTACATTACATTTATGCACTTAACTTATTATCACTTTTCACTTCTTCATTTTTTTCCGTACTGATACGCTCTGATAACATGACAAAGGGTAGATATATTACTGTAGCCAGTGCAAAGTTTGCAAGGGCTACCAATCCTGCCATGAAGCTTCCACCTGTTGCAAGGAAGGCTCCTATACCAACAGGAGTGATCCACGGAATTGCTACATAAGTTGGAGGGATCAATCCCGAAACTGTTGCTAACCAAGCTGTAAAGGTCAATACACCCGGTATGATAATAAACGGTATGAACATCAATGGGTTAAGAACTATCGGAATTCCAAACATCATTGATTCGTTGATTTGGAACAGGCCCAACGGGGTAGAAAGCTTTGCCACTTCTTTGTACTCTCTTCTTTTTTTACTCACCAGATATATAGCTAGTATCAAGGCAAGAGTCGCACCAGATCCTCCTAGATGAACATAGGTATCAAAGAATACTCTTGTGATAGCATTTGGCGCTTGAAGCCCCTGCTGTATCGCTCCAGCATTTGCTTCAAGAGCTGGCAGATATAAGGAGTTCATGATCGGATCCATTATATTTGCCCCATGCAGTCCGAAGAACCAGAACAAATTAATCAGCATAGCAAGTACGATAGCGGAACCTACACCCTGACTAAAGCCTTGCAGAGGTTTTTGTATTGCATTATAAATCAAGTCATACAAGCTGTTTGCATTAAGCTTTGTTATGATAAATGTCAATAACCCAAAGGTAAATAATGTTACAACACCCGGTATTACAGCTGCAAAAGCTTTTCCTACTGCAGGAGGCACATTGTCCGGCATTTTGATAATAATATTTTTCTTAATGAGTTTAACGAAAATTTCTGTGGCAATAAGTGCAACAATAATTCCTGTAAAAAGCCCGGTGGCATTTAAATATCCCCAATGGATATAGCCCCAACCTGCATCACCATGGGCTTGAGGGGTAACTACCAAAAACGCTCCTACTGAAATTAAGCCTGCTGCCAATGCGTCAACATTGTAGCCCTTTGCGAGATGGTAACTTGTTGAAAAAACTACCAATAATGTCATGATTGCGAAGGTTCCCCACCATACATTTCCGTTAATACCTGATAAGAAGTTCAATGCAGGCAGCCAAACAAATAATGTGTTGTTAAGCAATACTGCAAAAGAGCCTGCCAGAATCAAGGGCATAATACTTACAAAACCGTCTCGTATTGCTACCAGGTGTCTTTGACCTCCTATTCTGGCTGCGATTGGAACAAAATGCCTTTCCATGAATTCCATAAACCTTCTCATACTAATCCCCCTTTAATTTTAGTAGTTATTTATTTTTCATTAATTCCATGGCTTGCTTTATTACTGCCTCACCGTTCATCATGCCGTAGTTAATACTCTCGATGACTGCAACAGGTATCCCCTGAGGCTCCAAATCCTTCTTCATCCTATTCAAAAGGTATCTTACCTGAGGCGCCAACAACACCACATCTGTGCCACTTGTATTGTTCTTTGCCTCTACCTCTGGAACAGCTGTTATCTCCGTTTCGATGCCCTGACTTTTGGCAGCATCCTTCATCTTTGTAACCAATAAGCTAGTGGACATCCCTGCCGAACAAACCAACACTATTTTTTTCAAGGTGAACACGCTCCTTCTTACAATTAATGCTTAAAAATGCAATAATCCCATCTCACCCCCATAATTTAAATAAGCCTCATCAAGCTACTCATTTAATAGTTGATTACCAAAAAGGTCCTTGAAGGCGCTGACAGCCTCCGCTTCGTCCTGCCCCTCTACAATTACCTCAAGCTCATCCCCATTTACAGCAGCAATACTCAATACCCCCAAAATACTTTTTGCATTGGCAGCTCTGCCCTGCTTCTTAAGGGTTATATTTGAAGAAAATTTGTTTGCGGTACTTACAACCAGGCTGGCCGGTCTAGCATGCAGTCCACATTTGCTTTCCACTATAACATTTAATTTTTCCATATAAGTATCCACACCTCTCAAATGTTTTACATACTACAGTACAGCAAATATAATGCCAAATTGCACAGCTGGAATTTATATTTATGAATCAGCCCCTATTGCTGCATTCATGCTATTTCACGGATCTATTTTTAAAACTTATCAATAACAGAAACAAAAGGGAGTGTGCAATTCCTTTGCACACTCCCTTACACACTTTACACACTCTACACAGTCTTATTATTTTTAACAATTTCTTGCAGCATATCTCCATTAGACAGCAGCATCTTGCATATATATGCTTCCTCATGCTCTCCAATCTGCACCTTATATTTTGATTCAATACTCTTGATGCAGCCTCTTACTATTGCAAGCTCTTTGGTATACAGTTCCCTAAAATCCTGCAACCCTTCAAACAAGATCTCTTTACCTCCGCTCTTTAACTTGTCAAGAAGGAAGCACATGTGCAGCAGAATACCAATTTTGACCTCTTCCTTTATATATAGACCCAATCTGCTCTCAAATGCTGCCAAAGTATCTCTAAGGCATTCTACCAAAGCTTCGCTGTCTATCCTTATATGACTTTTCAAGGAATTTGCGATCTTAAGATAATTTTTCTCGATATCAATGATCTCCCTTATTCTGCAAAGACCATTTCCTGTCAATATCTCTGCTGCCGACACAAAGGGTACACCCTCCATATCAATGTCTATAGTGCTGACTATTGCTAGTATTTTATTCCCTTCTCTGCATTGCTCTATCTTGGCTAAAAATTCCTTTTTATTCATGATGTTTAAAGGTATTATTTTGATGGCTTCAGTTTTTAAGCTCTCTTCAATAATACACTTTAGTCTTTCAGATGCTCCTTCTCCCGTAAAGCAGGCTGTTATTATAATGTTATTTTTATAGCTATTCTCCTGGGTGTTTTCTGCATAATGATAAGCTTTAGCAGGCTTTATACTATCATAAATATAATGTATATCTCTGCCTAACACAGCCTTCCTGCACACATCAATAACAACGGCAGTGCTTGTCATATCTATTGTTTTTACTATTATTCCGGTTTCCTCCTGCAGCATTTGCCCAAAGCTTGTCAAAGAACCCATATCCACTAGCAGCATTACCCCTCTTCCCATGTCCATCTGTCTTACCTTTTCCTTGGCATATTCATACATAATCATTGGATTCATATCTAAGGGCATATCTAAAGCGACGGCATGATTTACTCCTATCATCGCATTACATAACTGTACCATGCTGTCGGCTGTTGAATTTCCATGCATCATCACAAGCACGCCTACGATGCTTTTTTCTTGTTTGTAGACCTCATAAGGCTTGGAAAACAAGAACAGGGCAATATATCCGATCTCATCCAAAGGTGTATGTATATCAAAGCTGCTATCAAGTATTTTGGCGGCTTCCATGGCTGCCATAAATTCCTGCGGATATTCTACTCTGATCATATTGAGCTTGGGATGATATATCTTTACTCCCTTTTTTATTCTTTCTACAAAACCATGTAAATGCAGAGCCAAGCCAATATGTATTTTCTCTTCATATACTCTTCCCAAGCTCTGTTCTGCAAATTTCAACACTTTCTCTGCTACTGTCAGGATCTCTTGATCTACTATGTTTCTAAGATCCTTGCTTTGCATTACAACAGGTATATCTCCCAAGTATTTCTTGAAATGCGCTTCTATACCCATATTAATGGCATAGCTTATTTCTTCACTTTTCATACCACTGCTTTTTAGCGTTTCCAGCTTGTGTTCTATAATATCATAGAAATCCTCATTGATCTTTGATTCAGTGATTGTGTCATAGTTCTCTGCATGTTGGTCACTAAACTTAATTGTTGGACTTTTACTTTTAAGTAGAAACTCAATATCGTTTCGGTGCTCATGTATCATCAACATGCCCTTGCGCACATGTTGAGGCAAATCTGTAGAAGTGATCAATATTGAGTCTTCATTTTTTGCTTTATAGTTTATAAAGGACTTGGCACAAGTTAGCTGTATATCGCTTTTCAGCTGCCCTATATTGTTGGGACAATCATATAATAGAAAAGAGATTACCGCGTTTTTTTCCGCATTTATACTCTTGCCTATACGCTTTGACTCTTGCTTAATAAAAAGCTCTATAAGGTGATATCGTTCTGTCAAATCCTTATTTTTTAAGGAAGGAAGCTCTATTATCATAGGGATTCTGCGAGTAAAGGTATTTAATAGATATGATTGTGGTTGTTCTGTAGTTGCTGCTATGATTCTGACCTCTGAGCTATATGATTCTTCCGTTTCACCCAAAGGGCGAAATATTCCCTTATCAATAAAGGTAAAAAGCATCTCCTGACCTTGCGGCGAAAGCCTATGAACCTCATCAAGAAACAAGAATCCACCGTCAGCCTTCCCAATCAATCCTTCCCGATCTCTATCCGCTCCTGTATAGGCACCTTTTTTTACTCCGAATATCTGTGAAACAAGCAATTGAGGATTTTCTGCATAGTCTGCACAATTAAAACGAATGAACGGAGCGTTCTCCTTAACAGTAAGTGACTCCTTTGCAAATTGATACATCAATTCTGCGAACATTGACTTCCCTACGCCAGTCTCACCCAATAACAAAGTGTGCAGACCTTTTGGAGGATAAATTATAGCTGCCTTTGCTTGCTGGATAGGTGCTTGGAGGCTGGATTGTATCGCTGCTACTTTATCAAGACTGCTTTCGCCATCAAATACAAGCATAGCTTGATGATTATGCTTTTTGCTGCAAAACAATACAGGTCTTCCCTCTAACCGTTCCACTCTCTTCTCATCAAAAAGGCGATTTAGATATCTGCTGACATTAGCCCTATCTGTGTTTATTGCTTGGCTTATTTCATTGGCAGAGACTCCTTTATTCATTTTCTGCTCTAGCTTAAGCAGAGCCTGGTATACCTGTTCAACTGCTTTCATGCTAATTCCCCCAAAGCTAATTTATAGTCTTACACAATTTATACCAAAGCTTTACAACGCCAACCTTACTAATATATACATATTTAAGAATAATTTACCATATCTTTATGATAAATAAACAACCCCTGATTGTAAAGTAATGATTTACAAAAAAAATGCCAAGGAATTTTCCTCAGCCTCGTTATATTCGCTTTATGATATACTTCTCTGCATCCATCCCAAAAACTGCATGCTATATGATTTCCTCTTGCTCTTCATATTCAATGCAGGGCAATATAATGGTAAAAGAAGTGCCCTTTCCCAACTCACTTTGCACATCTATTCTACCCCCGTGGTCTCTGATTATTTTATAGCATACACTTAAGCCTAGTCCTGTTCCTGTTCTCTTAGTAGTAAAGAAGGGTGTCCCTATCTTATTTAGCTCTTCCTTCTCAATGCCCCTACCATTATCCTTTATACTTATATTTACTTCATTATTTTTTTCATTTATGTATGTTTCTACTACTAGCTTAGCATTTGGCTGGTTCGTCATGGCATCAATACCATTCTTGCAAATATTGAGCATCACTTGTTTTAATTGTGACTCATCGCACAACAGATATCTATCATCATCACACAGTATAAGCTCAAACTTTACTCCTCTTATCAAGGATGAAGCCTCCACCATACCTTTGATGGACTCAAAAACATCATGTATAGAAACCTCTACGAGATCAATTTCCCTTGGCTTAGATAAAAATAGGAACTCACTCATTATTCTATTGACCTCTTCTACATCACTATTTATTTTACTTGAGTGTTTCTTGATAACTTCATCTGTCGTATGCATATCAATAAGCTGACATCTTCCTTTTATAGTTGTAAGAAAATTCCTTGTTTCATGAACTATTCCAGCACCCATTTGCCCTAGTAGTGCCAGTTTTTCTTGTTGCATGATCCTTTTTTGTTCTTTTTTATTTTCTGTTTCATCAGTCCCTATGGTAATTTCTCCAATAATATCTCCCACTAAATTTTTAATTGGAGATACACAGAAGTTCAGCTCCTTTTTGTTGCCCTTAAAGGATGTGATTGTAACATCAAATGCTTGGCTTGACATGCTCTCATTTAGCATTTTATCAGGCAGCTGCTTGGCTTCAAAGCTAGTCTGTTGGTTTAAGTAATCTATGTCCCTACCTATTATCTGTTTCTTATCAATTTCATAGATATCTTCAAAAACTTTATTAAATAGTATAATCTTCCTGCTCTCATTAATCATCATTATGCCATTGTTGATGGCGTTCAATATTGTTTCTGCCTGTATATTAAGATTCTGAAGCTCCTGCTCTTTTTTTGCGTCGCTAAACATAAGCAAAGTCCCATTTCTTATGCTCTGAGATTTTACAGATAATTGTTTCGTTTCACCCTTTAATGTTCTAAAAGATTCAATGACATTAGTTGTACGACACTTGCTTAACTGTGCTTCTAGTGTATTCTCATCATAAATATCCATTGCAAACATATTTGCTACATCCAACACTGATAAGTTCTCCAATTGTTTTCTATCACATTGAAGCAGCTCTTCGAACTTCTTATTTGTGTATTTTAGCCTGCCTTTACTGTCATATTTCTGCACAGCAATGGGCAACGCATCTAGCATATCCTTCATTGTACTGCTCATTTTACTTAACTTTGCATTTACTGCTTCCATATTTTTATTCTTTAGCGCCAGCTCATCATAAGGAAATATTATTGTACTGATATATATACCCTTAAATAAATAAAAATAAGATATAACCTTCAATATTTGCCCAACAGACCCTATAAAATTGTTTATCAAGCTATATAATATAAGGCAAATTTCTGCACTAATACTCAACAAAAGAGATACAAATATATATCTATATGTTATTTTACCTTTGTCATGCAATTTATCTCTCATACCCCACAAGCTGATGACATTTATAACAATAATCATATATCCAATAAATATCCTTGAGGGAGTGTCTCCTTCTGCTGTCATTAGCAGTGGCAACATATTGTTATAAACTACCACAAAATACGATACCCCAACAGCTACTGCCAAGGTAATCAACAGATTTAAGTACTTTGAAACAAAGATTCTACAGAAGCTTACTGCTAATAAAATCGTTATCGACTCTGCCAGTCTACCCAAAATCCAAAACCTTGCAGAAAGATCTAAATAAGTTATAGCTGTTGGATCAAACTTTACATAATAATAGACATGAAAGGCACTAAAAATGGCTGCTGCTAGATATCCAAATCCTAGAATATAGCTGCCGTCCTGGCATTTATCATAGGTAAACCAAACTGAAATAAAGATTGCAAGCGCAATAAAAATACCAGCTAATTCAAGAACTGTATGATATAGGTTGAGGTTTTTAATCCAGTTTTGCTGTACCAACAAAGCTACAACAATTGAAATTAAAAGCATGGAAATGAATTGGGCGATTATAGACATCCTAGGACTTATAAGACCCTGATTTCTATTCTTAAATGAAAACATCAACAGCACCCCCCAAATAGTAATCAAGTTCATCATAACATTAAAATATATTTAATGGAATATTCACATAAAACTTTTTTATTATTTTTTAATAGGAAATACAAGGTACAAAGTACATATTCAGTGATTTTTTATGTTAATATCTGCTTTATACTTTATGTTAATAATAACCAAATAGATTTTGTAAGCAGCTCTTTTATAAACCTTATGTTCCACAGGATGTTTCACAATTGGGTATAAGGATCTTCACATTTATCTCAAAGCTGCCTGTAGAAATTTTTTAGTCTGTTGAGTTAGAAAAATAAGCAAAGGTTCTCATAGAGCCTTTGCTTATTTTTCTATTTTCTTGTATAACTTATAAGACTTATTAAAATCATTGAAAAATTCATGCCCATTATTTTGCAGTATGCCCTCACTTTTTCCCAGCACCAGAAAGCCATTGCAATCCAAAGAGTTCGCGAAATTTTTAAGCACTATCCTCTGAAGCAATGGGGTAAAATATATCAAGACATTCCTACACATAATAAGCTGAAATTCATTTAATATACCATTTCCACCCAAACTATGTTGAAAAAACAGTATTTTTTCCTTTAGATTATCATTTATCTCCATATACTCACCCTTAACTGTAAAGCTATCCATAAAGCTGCCATTTGCTCCGGATTGTCTATAGTTCTTAATATTCTTTTCCAAGCTCTTTAAAGGATATAAGCCATTTTTGGCTTCCTCAATTACGTAGGGATTTATATCTGTTGCATATATTTGTGTTTTTTTTAGGAGTCCTGTTTCATTTAACAATATCGCTAAAGAATATGGTTCCTGCCCTGTTGAACAACCTGCACACCATATCTTTATATGAGGATAAGTACTTAAGTAAGGCACAATTTTACTTCTTATTTCATAAAATACCTCAGGATTTCTAAAAAACTCTGTTGTATTCACCGAAAAATGTAAAAACAGCTGCTCAAACAATTGCTCGTTTTGTAAGATTGCTCGTCGGAATTGTCCAAAGCTTTTAACATTTTCCTTCAGCATACATGCTTGTATTCTTCGGATAATGCTTTCGATTTGATACAATGTATAGTCATAACCATAACGCTCTTTTATATCTTCCAAAAACTGCTTTACATCTTCTTTCTCCGTATTGTAAGGCTTCTCAGTATTGTTTTCTATTAAGGATTTACTGGTGATAAATTTACTTTGTATTCCCAAACTATACAAATATGAAAACAAATATGCTTTTAGTATAAACAACTTTAGGCTATCTTTTTGTTGAAGCTGATAAAGGGATTCTATAATCCTGTTTCCAAGGATACTCGCATCCAGAAAGGTGATATGTAAAATCTTAGATTTAACCTCTTCTATCAACTCTAGAAAGTATTTCTCCTCACAAAGGCTCTCGATTTCTCCCATAACAGTTAAATGGCAAATATTTTCTGCGTCATAATATAGATTTATTTTCATGTTTAAATCCTTTTCTTCTATTTGCTTATCCATGCTTTTATTAATCTCACCAATGTATCGTAGTCCACGGGTTTAGATATATAGTCATTTGCTCCAGCAGCTATGCACTTGTCTCTATCATCCTTCAATGACTTAGCTGTAATTGCTATAATAGGAATGTTATTGTATTTTTCATTGTTTCTGATTGCTTTTATGGCTTGATACCCATCCATTACCGGCATCATTATATCCATAAGAACCATGTCTACTTGCTGATGTTCCAATATTTCTAAGGCTTCCTTCCCGTTTTCAGTCTCCAATATTTCTGCTCCAAAGTCCTCCAATGCAGATGCTAAGACAAATATGTTTCTTGCATCATCATCTGCAATAAGAATTTTTTTGTTTTCTAAAGTTAAGGCATGCTGTTTATTCGTTTTGGAAATAAGATAGTGTGGCGTAGGATTATTTTTCTTTATCTTGTGTAGAAACAAGGTTACCTCATCCAATAAACGATCATCAGAATTGGCAGTTTTTATTATTATGCTGTCAGCATATTTTTTTATTTCCTTTTCTTGTTCTACTGTTAAATCCTTACCGGTATAAACAATTACAGGTATCTCATATTCCTTCATTGCCATGAATTTGCATATATTTGCACCATTGCCTGATGCTAATTCCAGATCAAGTATGATCGCATGGTAATCGTTTTGTTCAATTCGGGATTTGGCAAGCTCCTCCGTATCTGCTGTTTCTACAATGGTATCTACACCCTCCAATAGCTCTTTCATTGCATTCCGCTGTTTCTCGTTGTCTTCAACAATCAATAATCTTTTTGGCGATTTTGTTTTTATATTTACCATCCCTGATATAATTTCAGAAATTTCTTCTTTTCCTAAAGGCTTTTGCTTGCAACCCACAGCACCCATTTTTTGAGGCAGATTGCTTCTATCCCTCGGCGATACAATATGTACTGGTATATTTCTTAACTCTTGTGTACTTCTGATTTCTCGCAGAACCTCTATTCCACTGATATCCGACAATACCAAGTCCAATAATATCGCGTCTATTCTAGTGCTGCTTACTCTATCAAGACCCTCTCTACCCGTAGCTGCTATAACAGTTGAAAAGCCCATGCTATCATTAATCCCCTTGATATAGTTCGCAAAAACAACATCCTCCTCTATAATCAATATCACCTTTTTCGCATCGTTTGCAGCAGCAGCTTCATCCGTTGATTTACTTACAAGCATTAATTCATCTGTCTTAGTATCTGAAGATTTCTTCACATTTCTTAATAGCAGAGAGAAGCTGCTGCCCTTGCCCTCTTCACTCTCAACAAGTATTTCTCCATTTATTACTTCCGCTAATTTCTTTGAGATAGACAGTCCCAAGCCTGTTCCACCGTATTTTCTTGAGATAGAGCCGTCTCCTTGTTGAAATTCTTCAAATATTTTGTTAATATTCTCTTTTGATATTCCTATTCCTGTATCAGTTATTATAATTTTTATGTCATTGCTTTCATGTGGCCTTATATCAATGCTCACATTGCCTTCACTTGTAAACTTGATGGCATTTGAAATTAAGTTTCTAGCAATCTGTGCGGTTTTGTTGTAATCTCCATTAACCTTATCATTTACATAGTCTTTGCATTGAAGCTTTATCTCTCTTTCTTGAGCCTCTCCATCAAACATATGCTTAAGCTCCTTGAGTAGATCTCTTGTGTGAAACTCTTCATTGTTGACGTCCATCTTGCCCGCTTCAATTTTTGATAAGTCTAATACATCGTTTATCAGTCTCAAAAGTTCCTGCCCCGATCCATATATAACCTCTAGCTTTACAAGTTCATGCTTGCTCAATTGTTTGTTTTCATTTTTCATAAGAAGTCTTGAAAGCAGTATGATTGAGTTCAAAGGCGTACGAAGTTCATGAGACATATTTGCAAGGAATTGAGACTTATATTTATTTGCTGCCTCCAACTGTCTTGAGTGCCTCAAAAGCTCAAGACCGGAGGATTCCATCTGCTGATTTTTTATGTTAAGCAGTTTTGCTTGTTCCTCCATCAACATTTGCTGCTCTTCCAATTGCATATTTGTCTGCTGCAGCTCTTCACTTTGTTGCTGTAAAAGCTGCTGCTGCTCCTCCAGCTCAGAATTAGTTTGCTGTAATTCCTCACTTTGCTGCTGCAAACGAAGCTGCTGCTCCTCTAGTATTTGATTTGTTCTAAGGAGTTGGCTCGCACTATATCTTGCTTCCATCTGCGCTTTTTCCGATATTTTTAATAGGTTCTTAACCTTCTGATTTTGAATCTCCGAATATATGTTGGCTGCTATAATAACTCCTGCTTCTCTCAAGAACTCCCGTTTCAATTCATCAAAACCCTCGAAGGATGCCAGCTCAATTACTCCATGCAGCTTATCCTCAAATAGCAAAGGAAAGGCATATATGCTGATAGCAGCTTCCAGGGTTACCCCTGTAGTAATATAGCCTTCATAATCTCTAATATTCTCCATATAAATAGGGGTTCCATCCAATCCAACTTGACCTATTATTCCCTCCCCCAAAACATAGCTTCCAAACCTCAGCTCCTTTTCTGTATATGCATAAGATGAATGAAGCTCCAGAAGCTTGTTATTCTCATTATATAGGTATAAGGCCCCTTTACCAGCTCCTAGGTTTTTAACTATATAGTTTAAGGAGCGTTGCGTCATATCCTTTAAGCCAGATGCCGCTGATATCTCCTGGTTAAGCAAGTTCTGGCCATCCTTTAACCAAAACTGATTTCGTAGCTTTTGTATTAATGCATTGTAGTGTTTTGCAATCCCTGCAATTTCATTGTCGCCTTCCATTTCCGCGGGTCTCAACACACCGGTTACTGCACTTTCATTCATGATATTTTGCAGTTTATTTATAGACGTAACGATGCTCCTGATTACAAAGGTAAATAGTATCGTAAAAAATGCGACCAATCCTATATTTAGTACAATTAGCATAATCTCCAAATCTTTTTGAACACGATTAGCTTGTTGTACCAATTCTGCTGCTCTAAGTTTTGCATTGCTGTCAATTTTGCTGAGGTTTACTTCTATATGATCTATCAGCTCCATATTGTATATACTTATTTCCTTGGCTTTATCCATATTTCCGTAGAGCATTTCATTCAGCATCAACTCATGGTTTTGGTGCCATTTCATAAAGCTTTTTCTGGTTTTAATTTCCAAATCCAGGGATTCTCCATATGTAGAATGGTCTCTAATATTATCAAGATTTTCATATATTCTGTTCATCAAGATAATACGCTGCAAATCTTTTTCTCGAATTAACTTATGATCTGTGAGAAGCAATATGTCCTTTATCTGTGCTTGCATTTTAATAATATTTACCCTAGCTTCTATTGCCGCTGAAGAGACCTTCAAAGGATCATCATATATGCTAGTTGTCACACTTTCCAATTCCCTAATCTTTACAATTGTAAATATCCCAAAGCTTGTAAATATCGTCGTAAAAATTAGCAAGGCAGCTATAAGTCTGCCTCTTATAGTCAAGCGCTTCATTAATACCCCCCCTTGTTCTTGCCTGTTTAAAAATATATATCAGAAAACTCTATATTTATCTTCTCAACTACTCTTTGCTTATCATCATAAACTGAGTTTGCCGCACAAGGTTCTGTTTCTGCTCCTCTGCTTTCCGGCAGCTCAATGATGAACTCTGTCCCTTTTAAGTATTCGCTCTGCACCTTTATACTTCCCCCATGCATTTGTACCAAAGACTTGACTAAGCTAAGACCTATACCACTGCCCTCATGACGCCTGGTCAACAGCTCGTCCACCTGCTTGAAGCGTTCAAATATAAGGTTTATTTTTTCTGCATCGATTCCAATGCCTGAATCCTTTATAAATATTTGCACTCCGTCTTCCATACTATGAAGTTCAACAAATATATCTCCTCCGATGGGAGTAAATTTAATAGCATTTGAAAGTAAATTTAATACGATTCTCTCTATAGCATCCGGATCAAACCACATTGTTTTTTCTTCTATATCTGTATCGAAAACTAAGCTTATGCCTTTGTCTTCAATATACTCTACAACACTCATGGTAATAGACTCCACCACCTGAACAATATTTCCTTTTCTTTTTATAAGCTCAAAATGACCAGAATCAATTTTTGTTATATCTATAAGATTGTTTACCAACCTTAAAAGCCTGTAACAGTTCTGTACTTGAAGCGTTACCTTCTTCTCTATTTGTTCTCTGTTCAACTCATCTTTTTTTAAATACAACCTAAGCATCTGGTTTATGCTCATGATGATATTCAAGGGGGTTCTTAGTTCATGAGATATATTGGCCAAAAACATGCTTTTTGCATCGTTGGCAGCTTCCGCTTCTTCCTTTGCCTTGCGAAGCTCTGCAGTTTGCTCCTTTACCTTACTCTCTAGCTCTAGGTTAAGATTTCTTTCCTTCTCTATTATCCGTAGATAAACATTTATTCTATTTATCAGCTGATATTCATCAATAGGCTTGGTTAGATAATCCACCGCCCCTATCTCAAACCCCCTTCTCTTAAACTCTTCATTGGTGTATGAGGCAGTCAGAAAAACAATAGGGATATCTCTGGTTTTCTTTCTTTGTTTTATGAGAGAAGCTATTTCAAAGCCATTCATTTCTTTCATCTGTATATCCAATATTATCAAGTCTACCTCATTCTTAAGAAGCTCTTGGAGAGCCTTGTCGCCGCATTCAGTTTCTAAAACACGAGCATCAATATGCTCCTCTATTAAGCTTCTTAAAGAAAAAAGGTTATTTCTATTGTCATCCACTATCAATATTGTATAGCTTGCTGTCCTTTCCACATCATCACCCCATAAACAAAAAACTTCCTGTATATATTGTATAACAAATGGGAAATATGTCAATTTATTGCCCATGTCCCCGAATAAAAGTCTCGGCGCATCGAGCGCCTTCGCCTTTTGCCTGGATTTGCTTTGCAAATGGCAATAAAAAATAAGAGTAGGTATGTTATGTCCTACTCCTTCTTGTTCATTTTAATATATTCCGATTTTGAACTTTGTACCAAAACGATGCCCAATATTACGATGGCCATTGATATCAATACAGGTAGAGTAATTGGCTCTCCAAGCAACAGGGCACCTAACATGATTGCTACAATTGGATTGACATAGGCATAGGTGCCTGCCTTAGCTGCCGTCCATTTCTGCAAAATGTATATATAGCAGCTATAGCCCACAATGGATCCAAAAACAATTAAATACAATATTGCCAATAGGGAATTTAATGTAAAATGCAGCTCTGCAAATTCACCCTTTACTAGAGACGCAATTGTAAGTCCAATTCCACCTGCCAACATTTGAGTCCCTATATTCGCAAATATATGCCCCTTAAATTTGATGCCTTTTGAATGTACAGAACCGGCTGCCCAGAAAATACTGGCAAGCATCAGCGTAACTAGTCCCTTTAAATCTATAACAGCTGCTGCATCTCCTATCATCAAATAAGCAACCCCGCCAAAACCTAGTAGCAATCCGCTTATGGACTTAAAATCCATCTTTACATTTCGTAGAAAGAAAAATTCAATGACTGCCATAAACAGCGGAACAGTAGCAATGATTAATGAAGCTATTCCTGAACTTACCCACTGTTCTGCATAAACCACCAGTCCATTTCCTCCCAGAAGCATCAAAAGCCCTACTATTGCCATATTAACAATGTCCGCTCGTTCACTTGGAAGCGTGTATCCCTTTAGCTTGCAATAGCCCAGCATCAGACTACCTGCAATTATAAAACGAATGCCTGCAAACACCAAAGGTGGTGAATCCTGCACCCCAATTCTGATAGCAAGATAGGTAGAGCCCCAAAAAAAGCATACCGCCAAGTATGCCAACAGAGCCTTGCGATTTTCTGTCACAGCTTAACCCCCTTAAAGCAACTGTTTTATATTCTATTTTAACCCCATATACCTATCATATTTTATTCTTGAAATAAACTCAACATTTGATATATTATAAACACTAATTATAGAGCAAAGAATATAACGAGGCAAAAATATATCCCCCTGCCTCGTTGAAACGCCTTGGGTAGTTTTTTGCAACAAGTGCAAAAAACTTTCAATAAATCTTGTTATAACACCTTAACTATAATTCCCGGCGTACTTACCCTTGACCCGTTTCTCCCTGTACTTATAATACAGCCCCACCATGAAGGTGATGATTGGCGAGATATAGCAAAGTACAGCATATGGCTGATATGCTATGGAGGAACCTACTATTACAGTGATAATCAACGCATTTACATTCCATGGCATCAAGGGTGCAATGATCGTACCTGTATCAGAAATGGTACGCGCCAAAATCCCCCTATTCAGCTTTAACTCATCAAACTTGTGCCTTAATAATCTGCCTGGAAGCACGATTCCCATGGTTTGATCGCAGGTTACCACAGTCAAGGTGCTGCTGATAATACCTGTATTTATGATCAGACTGCCCTTATTATTCGTTTCAGCTATCATCCTGCTCATAACTCTTTCAATAAGACCTGTACCCTCAAGCAAACTGCTTAAAGCTATAGCACCCATTACTATCAGAACAACCTCAATCATTGATACTACACCACCGCTTATCAATAGCTCATTTAACTGCTGTGAGGGTGTAGCGGCACGATAGCCAAACATGATAGCCCTTGCTATTTCAGCAAAGCTCAAACGCTGAAGTATAGCCGTTATTATCGCTCCGCCAGATAGTCCTGCAATAATTGAATAGATGATCCTAACGCCCATAGAAGACATGATTACAATCAGCAGCGGCATCAGCAGCAGCCATGGTGATATATAAAAACCTTCTTTTAAGCTGTTCTGCAGTTCCAAAATCCTTGTTAAATCCAGCCCTGTACTATATTTTACTCCCAATGCATAATAAATTACCGAACTAATAAGCATTGCTGGTACAAAAGTCACTAGCATTGATTTTATGACTGTTTTGTAATCTGTTTTGACTGTAGAAAGAGTCAAGTTAATCAATCCTGATATAGGAGAAAGTTTGTCCGCAACAAAGGCTCCAGATACTACAGCCCCCAGCAATATAGGTGTTGGTATACCTAAGCCTCTGCCTATGCCTAATATTGCAATACCTATGGTGCTGACAGTACCAACCGCGGTTCCCATAAAAATGGAACTAATGGATATTATTAAAAAAGCTGCTAATACAAAATTCATTTCCTTCAGGTATTCGAAGCCGTAGTAAATCATAGAAGGCACTACTCCTGAGGCTATCCAAATCGATACGGTAACTCCAATAAGCAGAATCAAGGCATATAGTATTTTGCACTCTCCCAAACCCTTTTTCATCATGGACAATAATTCAATAACCCTAACACCCTTATATGCAAATATGCCGCAACACAATAGAATCCCTGCAGCGAAGCCATAAATCAATGAAATGTTCAGCAACACACATGCTGCAATAAGAGCTATGCAAGCTGCAAAAATGGCATAGGTATGCCAGAGCTTCATATCCACTTTCATTTGTGATCCCCCAAAATTAAATAGAATTAATTCTTTATATTTTTGCCCTTAAAGCTTCCGTTTCCCTCAAGGTTTCCATAATTTAAATCATCCCTAAGCATCAATACTATATCCGGTTTATATTTATCAATATATTCATATAAACTCATTTTATCGTAATACCTTAAGTCTAGAATTCTTGTCTCGTTGAAATGGTTATACAACAGAGGCTCAATTGCATTGGTAAAAGAGTCTCCAAACACAAGCAAATTAGGCAGCATGTCATTATTTGTCTTTATGACTGTTTCAGCCCAATCCCCGCCCATGTATACTCCGTAATTAATCATTGCTGCTTTGTTCTCACTTAGGTAGTATAGCTTGTTATCAGGTTTGCCATTGTTAAATTTCTCATAGGGTATTTTGTTTTTGGGGTAAGCGATTTTAATTTTTTCTTGCGTTGGAAACATATAGTAAATCTGCCTATTGCGCGATCCCCCAAAGGGGTTCGGCAACGTGACTATATCCAAATCTGCTTTTTCTAGGGGAGGCTGGACTCTTTGATCCACCTTTTGTTTAACAGTTTTGATGATCTCATAATAGGTAGCATAGGCCCCTTCAAAGTTATAATGATGGTCTGTCTTATAATAATATTCAATTTCAGGCTTATTGCGAAATACATTATTCATATTAATATATGATACATCTAGCTGATCTAACTTATCGAACAACAGTTGTTCTGTTTTATACATCAGATTGTTGCTAATCTGAAGCTGTTTCGGATACTCCTCTTTATGATAGGACGCTTGGCTAGGCACGCCCACAAAATAGAAGCTTCCTCCCTTTTGAGCAAGCTTATCCTGAAGCTCCTTAAGCTGTTCTGCCATTTTGCTTAGGTTTTCCTCTTTGTTAATTGAATAATACTTATCATCATAATTGAGAAAAGGAAGTAAAAAACCTTTCTTACCTATTACTATATCATTCAATTTCTCTTTGCCAAGCACCAGCATATTCATAGTTATATAGTTTTTGATCCAAGCGTTTCTGCCATATATGTGATCAGACAAATAGGTTTCCCATTTGCCGAAATACTCTCCATTTAGCAAACTGGTCTCAGTAAATACAGGAGCTTCTGCAAGCTTTCTGTTTTCGAATTGTGATATAGCTTGGTTCTTCTGAAGCTTTGTAAGCATTGGAATAATAAAAATGATACTCAAGAACATAATTATGAGAATTATCTGTCCGAACCTTTTCATCTTCAATATCTCCTTAGAATCTAAAGTAAATGAATGGATTGAAAGTAGAATTTAACAAGTACATGATACAAAGACCAAATAATACAATAAGCACTAAATATTTAATATAATAATTTAAGAACAGTCCAATACCACTATTTTTTAATTTTGCTTGCAGCAGCGGATAAATAGGCATAGACGCAACAATGGCAGCAATAAACTCAAATTTATATTCAACAATATAATAAAGTGCTTGAGTACTTATTATCGGCTGCCCTCCCAGTCCAAGCATTGATGTCAGATATCCAATTGCATAGCTTAGACTTTCCGCTCGGAACCAAAGCCATCCCAATACTATAAATAACAGTGCATATAGATGTTGCAGCGGCAGCCACAGCTTCTGCAGGAATCTTCCTATTAAAAATTTCTCCAGCAGCAGCAGCAATGCAAAATACAAGCCCCAAACTATGAAATTCCATGCGGCACCATGCCATAAGCCTGTCAGCAGCCAAACTATCATTATATTTCTAATTAACTTACTCCGACTTGCCCTGTTTCCTCCTAAGGGAATATATACATAGTCTCTAAACCAACTACAGAGGGATATATGCCAGCGCCTCCAAAACTCTGTAATTGATTTGGATATATATGGGTAATTGAAATTCTCAAAAAATTCAAAACCAAACATTCTTCCCAGCCCGATTGCCATATCAGAGTAACCGGAGAAGTCAAAGTATATTTGTGCAGTATATGCCAATACGCCTACCCAAGACAATAAGACAGACAGCTGAGATGTTGGAAATGCAAAAACCTCATCGGCTATAAGTCCCATGCTGTTTGCAATCAAAACCTTTTTGCTAAGCCCCAAAATAAATTTTTCTATACCGCTTGCAAATTTATCAAGGTCAACATGACGTTCATTGATTTGTTCTGCCACTGTTTGATATCGAACAATAGGTCCGGCGATAAGCTGAGGAAAAAGTGATATATATAATGCCACATTCAGCGGGTTTTTCTGTGCCTTGCCTTGTGCTCGATAAACATCTATAACATAGCTCATGCCCTGAAAAGTAAAAAAGGAAATTCCTATGGGCATTATGACATGCAGCAAGGGAACAGACAAGCCAAACAACGCATTAAAGTTTTCAATAAAAAAATCAGTATATTTATAATAGCCTATAATTGACAGATTTCCGATGGCTGACAAGGTTAATATGGTGTAGGCCTGGGTCTTGCTGCTTCTATATTTGTCTACCAAAAGTCCAAACAGATAATTCATTGATATAGAAAGAAGCATTATAAAAAGACTTTTTGGCTCACCATAGCCATAGAAAAACAAACTGAAAATCAATAAAACAAAGTTTTTTAGCTTTGCTGGTGATATATAATATAGAAATATTACCGTGGGAAGAAAAACAAATATAAACATTAAACTGCTAAAAAGCATAGGAGCCTCCCGTTGAATTCTTTTGATCCATGACACGATTGCGCATTATATTATTAACTTTAAGCCTTGAAATAATCGGTTTCTACCCTTTAGTTTCATAATATAAAATGTATTTTTTAGAAGCTTATCAGTTATTGGACCCACAATTATATTACCACAAATTGATTTTGCAATCATCAGCAAATCCTTATATGTAAAATAAATCCAAGGAATGAAAGTCAATTGATTTGAAAGACTAATAATGGAAAGAAGTGTTTTTGAAACACAAATTAGAAAGGAGCCATTCAAGATGAATCGTAATGATATAAGAGAATTGAACACAGCTTTGAAGGGCGAGCATATGGCTATCGAGAGCTTTGACCACTATATAAAAGATACAGAGGATGAAGAAACAAAGAAAAAGTTAATGGATATGCAGCAGCAGCATCAATTTCATGCTATACAGCTTTCTGAGAGAATTCAACAGCTCGGCGGCAATCCCGCACATACTTCAGGTCTCCCAGGCATCATGGCAGAGGTTAAGCACAAGGTCACCCCCAAAAAATATATAAACAATAGCATAATAAAAACTGCTGCAGCAGGGGAAGAAATAGGTATTCAAGCATATGGAGAAATTATGGTTAATCTTTCTGATGCCTCAAATCAGAAGTTGGCCGAAGAAATGCTGATTGAAAATGTAAGGATTGTTGAGAAGCTAAATCAGTTAATATAAGATGTTAAGGGTCAGTTCATCCTTGAACTGACCCTTCTTCTTTTAATTCATCATCTTACAATGCGAGGAGTCCATAACCTCTACTATAACCTTATCTGTAATAGTCATGCCTTTATCGCTGACTATGCCCAAGTTGCGTATACTTTCCTCTACTGTGCTGCCTATGATTCCATTTAGACTAGGAATTACCGAGCCATACTTCACATATAGTGCGCTCTGTATAGCGGCTCCTGCAGCGCTGGCCAGCTTATAAGCACAGCCTGCCTTTGCTCCATCACATATCATGCCGCTGAGATTTCCGATCATATTTAATATTGCTCCCTCTATCTGCTTATAGTTGAGGTTCATAAGCCAAGCAATTCCGGCAGCTGATCCAGTGGAAGCCGCTACTCCGCAGCCGCAAACGGCAGACAACCTACCCGTATAATTCTTGATATATGCTGTAACTAAATGACTAATGGCAAGTGCCTTTGCCAGCCGCTCATCACTTTGGGGAAATTTCTCATCATAGGCTGCGATGGGCAGTATTGCAGTCAGGCCGTGATTGCCGCTGCCATTGGAGCTCATGACAGGCAGCTTTGCTCCTGACATCCTTGCATCAGAGGCTGCAGAAGTCATAATAATGGCTTTATTAATGACATCATCCCCTATCATTCCTTCTTCCAAGGCTTTTTGCATTGAATAGCCCACACCGGCACCCACTCTATTTCTTAGGCCTACCAAGCAAATTTGCTTATTCATATTTAAACCTTCAAGCATAAAGCATATATCCTCGTGGTTTAACGTTTCTATTTCCTGTATCAGCTCTTTAATTGTCAACTCTGCCAACACGGAGTGACTCACTACTTCAACACCATAATCTAAATCAACATGAAGAAATACTTCATCATTTCTTGATATATGTACAAATTGATCATGTCTTCCATTTATTATTACCTTAGCTGTATTTGAATGGCCTCGCATACAAACTTCTATATATATCTTATCAATGGTATCATGAACGCGAATATTTACAATGCCACTCTGAATGAGCTTCAATGCTTCCTTCATGCTAGATGTGTCCACACTTTCCAATGCGCTGAGACCTAGAGAGGATTCTCCTCCCGTTATTCCCATGCAGGCTGCTGCTAAAAGTCCTACCTGATCCGTGCCCGGAATACCTACCCCCATCCCATTTTTGTAAATATTAGAACTTACAAAAATCTCACAGGTCTCAACTTCTTCATTTAGGAGTTCCCTCGCCCGAGTGGCAGCCAAAGCCACCGCCCCGGGCTCTGTACATCCCAAAGCTGGTTTTACCTCAGCATGGAGTATGTCAATAAGTGCTCTTGAAGTTGCTGAATACATTTTTATTCCCCCTTTTATTTTATATATATAGTATTATATACTTCTCTCTACAAGGAACGAGTTTGCTTCCGCAAAGCAGCCATAGCATTAGAAGCCTTGCCATCATCATTTCACGGTCTTACTAAGAAGCTTATCTAAGAAAACTGACTTAAGCTGCTTACTTGCCATAGTCTGTTTAGCAGAGGGAAGCTTCAGGATTGCTCCCAATATTGCAGCCATAGCTCTGTGACTTCCCAAAGCCTTGTTGTCAAATATTAGCTCTTGGAGTTGTCCTTTTTCAATGGCCATCTGAACTACTCTATGTACAGAATTTACCGGAGTTATAATTTTCTCCTGCCTGCGATGTAATTTTATACCTTGCTTGAAGCAGCTTCTGACACAAACACCACAGCCCAAGCAAACCTCTTTATTTATGTTAATTTCTGTATGCTCATTGCCCCACTGGTCCCGGTTCTCTACCCTATCTATGGCTCCTATAGGGCAGGTTTTGATGCATAAGCCGCATTTATTACAATTTTCATTGTTGATTCTAGGTAAAAAAGCCGTTGTCTGAACCGGATGCAGCATACCAAATTTTCGTGCTGCAATCAAACCTTCACAGCAGCAGCCGCAGCAATTGCATATAAAAGTAACTCCCTGCCTTACATTTTCCCCGCATTGTACCAGATTGTTTTCATAGGCCAGGTGTAGAAGTTCAATTCCTTCGGAAGTATCGACCTGCCTGGCATAATTATGCTTAATAAGCGAAGCTGCTGTACTGCCAAAGGTCATACATATATCCATAGGTGCATGGCAGACTTTGTTCATGTGCTCCATCTTATGTCTGCAATAACAGGTGCTTATGCCTATATGCTCTGCAGTCTTGATGATATGGCTTGCTCTCTCAAAATCCAGGATCTGCACCTCATCATCATTTGTCAGCACCGACTCCTGAACAAAAACTCTTCCCAAACGTGTTTCGGTAGCCAAGAAGAGTTCTTTTATAAAATCTTCTTCCACATTCAAATATTGATGAAAAAGCTCCGCCAATAGTTTTTGATCTATATCATTTCTAGTTCTCATCATTGAAAATTCAAAAAAACCTGCCATGGGCGGAGGCAGCATATACTGTTGAACGCCGTTGTTGTCTACATCTAAAAGAATTGCTCTGCCTGCCAGCTCTTCCAAAATTTTATGAGCTCCTAATTCACTCATATGCCATATTCTACCTGCAGTCTTTGCTGTGAAAGGCTTAATAGGAAGCTGCGCTACCAAAGCTGCTTCCTTTTCGCTGAACAATATGCTCAAAATCTTGTAAAGACTTTCTGAGGGCGGTGCTCCCTGTGGAAATCTATTTATTCGTTCCTCTAAATTCTTATAAGCTGATTTTGCTGCAATATGAGACATTCTTACACCACCAGTGCTTTTTCTTGAATATACCATAATGGGGGTATATTGTAAATTAAATTGTATAGCACCTATGTATGCGATTGAACAGCTATTGAGTTTACATTACTATTCTATATATCTCCACTCAATCATATATATTAAAAATATAATACAAGTTTTAGCCTGGCATGCAGGAAAATCCAATTCTCTGTCGAATATTATTTAGGCTTAGTCATTTTATAGCAAGCTTTATAGATTTGTATCTTAGTTAGTCAATTTTATCACAAAGTGTAACCAATTAGGCATACTTTTGGTAGTTTGTATACTAATTAGTCAAATTTATAACAAGCTTAGCCAAAAATTTATAAGGGGGATACAAAATGAGAAAGCTTCTAGCTATGACCGTTGCTGCAACAATGCTATTATCATCAGCTGTTTATGCTGCTGATACAGTAACAGTGAACCAAACTGGGGTAGACGTAGTAGCTGCTGCTACTGGTGAAGCACCAGTACCGGCACCAGCACCGGCTCCAAAGCCAACACCAACACCAAAACCAACACCGGCTCCAGCGCCAAAGCCAGCTCCAGTGCCTGCACCAGTACCAACGCCTGCACCAACACCGGCTCCAGCGCCAGTTGTAGATGTTGTGACTACTGCATCATTAGTAGACAATGTAGCTGCTTTTGAAAAAGGAATTAGTGCAGATGGCGAATGGATTGTTACTACACTTAAAGACCTTACTACTGATAAAGCTCTTGTTCTAGATGGCGTTTTCAAGAACGGTAAGAAAGACAAGGTTACAGGAATAGATGCTATTCAACGTAAGATAGGTCTTTACACTCAAGACGATAAGCGTAATGTAACTGCAAGCTTCAGTTTAACAGCACCATCAATAACTATTAAGAGCCCAATGGCTAGCCTTGAAAAAGGAACATTCAATGGTGATATTTATGTTAGTGCTATAAACTTCAAATTAGTAGGTCAAAAGGTTAATGGAAATGTAATTTTCACAACTCAAGCAGCTAAGGATACTTTCACTATGGATGCAGCTAGCTCCATCACAGGCAAGCAAATACTTGCAGATGTTGATGCTGTGGCAACTGCTTCAATAGTACGTGACAATGCAGCTTTTGAGAAGGCAATAAGCGTAGAAGGTTCTTGGATTCCTTCTGTTCTTAGAGACTTAACTTTTGATAAAGAGCTTGTTTTAGATGGTGTTTTCTATGACAAGAATGACAAGGCAAAAGGCGAAAAGCGTAAGATTGCTCTTTATACTCAAGACGCTAAAAAAGTTACAACTCGTTCATTTACATTAACAGCACCAAAGTTAATTGTTAAGAGCCCAAATGCTAATATTTCAAAAGGAACATTCAAGGGTGATGTTTACGTTTCAGCACCTAACTTCAATCTAATTGTTGCTAAAGTAGACGGAAACGTAATTTTTACAACTCAAGAAGCTAAGGACACTTTCAAAATGGATGCTGCTAGCTCCATCACAGGCAAGCAAATACTTGCAGATGTTGATGCTGTAGCAACTGCTTCAATAGTACGTGACAATGCAGCTTTTGAGAAGGCAATAAGCGCAGAAGGTTCTTGGATTCCTTCTACTCTTAGAGACTTAACTTTTGATAAAGAGCTTGTTTTAGATGGTGTTTTCTATGACAAGAATGACAAGGCAAAAGGTCTTAAGCGTAAGATTGCTCTTTATACTCAAGACGCTAAAAAAGTTACAACTCGTTCATTTACATTAACAGCACCAAAGTTAACTGTTAAGAGCCCAAATGCTAATATTTCAAAAGGAACATTCAAGGGTGATGTTTACGTTTCAGCACCTAACTTCAATCTAATTGCTGCTAAGGTAGATGGAAATGTAATTTTCACTACTAGAGAAGCTATGGATACTTTCAAAATGGATGCAGCTAGCTCCATTACTGGAAATAAGATATACGCAGTAGTTGATACTGTGGCAACTGCTTCAATAGTAGATACTAATGCAGCTTTTGAGAAGGCAATCAGTGCAGAAGGTTCTTGGATTCCTTCTACTCTTAGAGATATGTACTTCACAAAAGACCTTACTTTAGATGGTATATTCTATAGTAAGGATGACAAGACAAAAGGCGAAAAGCGTAAGATTGCTCTTTACACTCAAGATGATAAGAGAAATGTAACAAACAGCTTCATCTTGTCAGTTCCAAAGTTCTTCATAAAGAGCCCGAATGCTAATATATCAAAAGGAACCTTCATAGGTGACCTTTATGTTTCCGCTCCTGGCTTCGAGTTGATAGGCACAAAGGTTGAAGGAAATATTTACTTCTCTTCACAAGAATATGCTCAAACTTTCAAGATGGACGCTAGCTCCTCTGTAACAGGAACTTTTGAGATAAAGAATTTCTAAACAACAAAAACAACAGTTTAAGGTGAAGCAATTATGCTTCACCTTTTTTATTCACTTTTAAACCTTATGGTTTTTATGAGTCTGTCCTTACCAATTGTCACATTTTTAAATATCGACTCAGCATTCAATAAGTAATGCTCCGGATTCTGCATAACAGGACTAAAATGAGTGAGCAGCAATTCCTTTACATACCCTGAACATGCTAATTCAGCAGCTTCTCGAAATATCATATGCTTGTTTTTTACTGCCTTATCTAGATCCTCTTCCGCCCCATAAGTCCCTTCACATATAAATAAATCACTCTCCCTAATAAATCCAGGAAGCTCTTCAGTTGGACGAGTATCCGTCACAATGCATATTTTTATGCCTTGCCTCTCATCTCCCAACACCATATCAGGTGTATATAGTACCCCTGCATGCTCAACGGCTCCTGTCTTTTGAAGCATATTCCAAACAACTTTAGGTACCTTATTTGATATCGCCTTGCTGATATCAAACCTTGGTCTTCTCCTGATATAAAAGCTATAGCTCAGACAGGGTGCTGAGTGATCAACCTTCAATGCTCTTATATCTAATTCTACTAATTCACCGTTCAATTCAATTCCATCTACATTTATGCCAAGCTTTATAGGCTCCAATGGATTCTCTATTATATTTATTTCGTAGGGAAGATAGGGGGCAACTACACGCAGGCCCTTAACAATTTCAGTTATTCCCTCCGGTCCTATTATTGTAAGAGGCGCTATCCTGCCGCTGTTTCCTATAGTAGATAATAGTCCCGGCAATCCCACTGTGTGATCACCATGTCCATGACTGATGCAAATAACATCAATTGTTTTAAATCCCCATCCCAATAACCTCATGGATACCTGAGTACCTTCTCCACAGTCTACCAGTATTTTTCTTCCTCTATAGTTTAAAAGCAAAGCTGATAAATATCGTTCAGGCATAGGCATACTCCCACCACAGCCAAGCAAAGCAATATCGAGCATAGTACCACCTCACAATTAATATCTTCACTTAATATTATTATGGAGTAACTTTAATAAATAAATCCGTATGTTGATTGTTTATAAAAACTTGTATAAAGCAGATAAATCGCACTAAAGTTTTAACATTGAAAGAATAAGTATTTTGTGCGATTTATAAACAGTGGATAAGATTTCGTGCTATTTTAGCGAATGTAAATTGTTTAGCACGAAATATATAGAATAAAGCTATTAAAATGAGGAATTCTAAATATACCCATAATAATTATTAGATATTACATTGAATTGAGAAATTTCAGTAACGTAAAATACCACAGCTGATTCGAGGTGATTATATGATATTTAAAAAGAAAAAGAATGAAAATAATTTCATGCTTTATATACCGATGAAAAATCGCAGCAATTGGATGCAGAAAGATAATGTTATATATCCAATCTTCAAGCATGATAATCTTATAGATAGGTTTGTCGCATGGCTAACCAGAAAGCCAACCATTAGAGATATTAGGCTTGATAAGCTTTGCACAAGGGTTTGGCAGCTGATTGATGGCAGCAATAATGTATATCGAATCGGTCAGATACTAATAAAAGAATTTGATAAGGACTGTGAGCCAGTATACGAAAGACTGACAGTGTATCTAAGATTCTTAAGTAGAAGAGGCTGGATTAGATTTAAAAAGAAATCCGATTTAAGCAATTCTAATGCAAATCTGTAGTAAATGCAAGCTCACTTAGTCAAAAAATCTGCTAAGGGAGCTTGCATTTTATGTCAGCCCTTTTTTGATTTTACCTGCACTTAGTAAGAATATCAAAATAGTCAGGCCCAGTATCCATAAGGTATATTGAAAAATTTGCAGCCATGTGACTTCATTGGTTATAACCTTGATCAGACCTATTGTGCTCCAGTATAACGGAGACCAATATAAAAAGTACTGTGTACCGGCTGGCAAGACCACAGCACCAATAAAGGATGCTGAAACAAATAGAAGCAAGAATTTCATGTTTGCAATACCTGCTATTTGATTGCTGCTGAATACCCCTATGAGAAAACCGAAAATAATCGCTATTAGGGAACTAGCAAGTGTCATTGTCAGAAGCATCCCTATATGAACGTTTTGTAAGTTAAGAATCCATACTACAAATAGTGCTTCTACGACTGGAAGTACTAGCCCAATTAAGCTCTTTCCTACAATGAATTCCAATTTCCTCATAGGCGTTACACTTAAGGCGTTCATCGTATTTGCTTCCTTTTCTTCAATTATATTAAGCCCTATAACCATGCCTGCCAATATAATTGCCATAAGTATGACAGAGCTTGCTCCATATATCGTTATCGAGGACATCTTCGCACCTATATCACTATAGGTAACAGCCAATGCCTCCTCTTCACTGTTCATATTTCCTATTATCTGCTGAGCGATGGTGCTTGTACCTTCATCTTCATTACCCTGAGATATTACTACATAATCATCCTCTTGATTCTGTATAACTCCAAAGATATCGTCAGCCTTGACTACTCTGTTTTCTATTGCTTTTCTTCCATCCAACAGCTCTACCCTGCCATATTTTTCGAACTCTGCTATTACTGTTTCTCCTATGCTTTTATCTAGTGCAAATTGAAAGGAAATGGCATTTACACTTGGAATAAAGAAGCGCAAGCCAATTACAATAACAATGGGAGCCAGTATAATGTATAGCAGCAAAAACTCTCTGACGCTGCTTTTTAAATCTCGTCTAAATATTGCTAATAGCCTTTTCATTACACTTACGCCTCCTAATCCCTAAGTAAGCTTCTTTGATATAGTGCAATTGACATTATATAAAGAGCTGCGTTTATGATCGTTAATGTTATAAAGCTCTGGTAGAATATTTGCGGATTTCCTGCAGGATAAATTGCTTCCCTTATGGCAAACATTAAATCATAAGTAGGCAGTATTGTAATAAACCATGGAGAAAAGCTTGGTATAAAGTATGCTGCCATCGGTATAGTAAATATGAGGCTTATTGATATTATCCAAATCATCGCTTTAGACAAATTGTCAAAAAAGACAGCTATAAACATTGCAGAAGCCGCTCCAAATACACTGCCTGCTGTCACTATAGCAAGCAGCATAATCCAATTTACGTGTATTCCTACTGTAAAAACTGTAATCAAGATAGTAGAAATCAAGGCAAGTGCTGCCATAATGATTATCTTGGACAACAGATATTCCCAGATTCTCACTGGAGATACCAAATATGCTCTGATTGTGTTCTCTTCCTTTTCCATGAATATTAGGGTTGCCAGAAATATAAAGCCTAACATAACTGGCTCATTTAGTATCATCAAAGGTACAAAGCTTTTGTTCAATGGTATTTCCGGCTGTTCCACAGCCTGCAATGTCACATTTTCTATATTGCTGTAATCAATATTTTGGGCATCTATTGCTGCACTTAAAGAAAGTGCCAACGCATTCCTACTCTGCTGATTTTCATAGCCCTGCAGCACGATCTCTATAACAGGTTTTTCTGCTGCCTCTCTTATTATTACACCTATTGTATTCTTATCTCCTTGCATAAGCTCTATGACAGCAGACTTAGAATCCAGACGCTGGCTTCCTTCAGCGCCTTGCAGGAATCCAAGCAAGGAATTCATTCTTTCAGTTCTTTCACCCTCTACTGCATACAGTACTTTGACATCTAAATTGGCTTTTTCAGGTATAAGCCAATTGGTAACAACAACTAATATTAGGGCAACCACTAGCATGATAAGAAAGAAATAGCCTCTATATGCTACCAAAAAATCTTTTTTTAGGAGTCCAAATAACCTTTTCAACTTATTTCAACTCCTTGCCTGTTATCTTAATAAATATCTCCTCCAAGGTCGCCTCCTGTGTATGCATTGTCTCAACCTTGCAGCTTGATATTATGTCGTTGAGCTTCTTCTTATGCCCTTCATCTGTCAAGGATAGATACGCTTTCTTGAGGATGGCATTTTCTATATATTCAATGCTTGCAAGCTTTTCACCGTATTTTAACTTCAGGTTTCTAGGAGAATCAATGGCACTAATTTCTCCATTGGTTATAAAGGCAACTCTATCACAAAGCACTTCAGCAATATGCATGTTATGAGTTGTTAGAAAAATCGTTGTACCCTGCTCTTGCCTTTCCTTTATAATTCCTTTAATAATACTGGTTGTATTTGGGTCCAAACCGGAGGTCGGTTCATCTAAGAACCATATCTTGGGATTGCTTATCATGGACCTGGCAAATACCAATCTCTGGAGCATTCCCTTAGAATAGTCTCCTGCTTTTTTATTTGCAGCATCCTCTAAGCCTACCATTTTGAGTAGCTTCAAAGGATTCTCCGTAGGCACACCAAACATTTCACTGAAGAATTTTAAGTTCTCTACTCCTGTAAGCTTTTTATAGACATTTGCACGTTCAAAGGATACTCCGATTTTGTCAAATAAGGCTCTATTCGTTTTTTTAATGTCCATCCCATCTATGGCAACCTGACCTTTTTGTAGAGATATCAATCCAATCAATATCTTTTGTGTAGTAGATTTTCCAGCTCCACTGGGTCCCAAAAATCCAAATATTTCACCCTTTTGTATATCAAAGCTAACATTTTTAACTGCATAGCTTTCATCCTTTGTATAAGAATGATATAAAGCCTTAACACTTATCATTAAAATGCCTCCATTCTTACTCTTCCTCATCAAATGGTTGTTTCTTCTTTTGAGTCATCTTCTTTAATATTCTCATCTTAATGGGTAGCATGATTGCAGAAACAATCAGTAATAAAATGATCCAACCCCATAATGGCATTTTTTTCACCTCCCCTATCTAAGACTTAAACCCATTTCTAATAATAAACAGCATTTTGTCCACATTATCTAGTAGCATTTCTTTATGTTTTAAAATATCCTCATATTCCATTTTATTGAGCGTATAATCCATGATGGAAGTATTCAAATTTGTGATGATGTAAGCTCCAACCTTCGTATCTATTTCCTTGCTTACCTCACCATTTTTCTTTGCATTTTCTATCAGTTCCTCAAAAAAGAGATTGCTTTTCTCTATTCCCACTCCCATAATTTCTTCTTTAAATTTTACATCGCTTTCCTTTATGAAATGATTGGCTAGTGCTGCCAGCTTTGGATTCTCAAGAGCAAATTCAATTCCTTTGACATACAGCTCTCTAATGATTTCTATAAAATCTAAGTGCTGTAATTGATGCATCCAACCTATTAAATATTCCTGCTTCTTACTTCCTGCAATATCGAAAATATGTTTGTACAAATCCTTTTTGTCTTCAAAGTATTGATATAAACTGCCCTTTGCCACACCCGCATTTTCAGCAATTTTATTAATGCTGGCATTTTTGAAGCTTTGCTTTGAAAACTCATCAATAGCAGTTTCTATGAGCTTTTCTTTTTTCTCTTCAGGTAGGTTAAAGAAAGTTTGCTTTGGCATATGTTCATGCTCCTTTCTAGGCGACCACCTAGTCATATGTCTTGATTTTATTATATGACCACATGGTCACATTGTCAATAAAAATATAATAGCTAAGCTAAAAAATAGATAGATCCTGATAAATGCTTTGCGCTCCGGTAAAGTCCATAAACCGTTTCATGCTTAGCTGCAGCTCATTGCGCATTTTTGCTGTCACTTTTATTCCGGACTCCCACCACCAATTTTTTATAATCAAACTATTATTTTCCTTATCCAAAACAGGTTCAAACCTTGCAATAAAACGGCTGCCATATAATATGGGCAATACATAGTATCCATACTGGCGCTGTTCTGCAGGCTTATATACTTCCCACCGATATTCAAAATCAAATAGCTCCTTTATTAGCTTTCTATCCCATAACATGTTATCCAA
>MGOS01000052.1:12480-13876 GCA_001797185.1 Clostridiales bacterium GWB2_37_7 | reverse complement strand
GCAGAGCTGGAGCAAAAAGAGAGAGAAAAAACAGGCATCAAAAATTTAAAGGTTGGCTATAACAGAGTTTTTGGTTATTATTTAGACATTACTAAATCTAACTATTCACAAGTGCCGGATTATTTTATCCGCAAGCAGACCTTGGCGAATTCAGAGAGGTATATCACTCCTGAGCTAAAAGAGCTGGAGGAAATCGTGTTGGGAGCTGAAGAAAAGCTCATTGATTTGGAATACAAGCTTTTTATTGAAATCAGAGAACAGATTGCAGCACATATATTACGGATTCAAAAAACAGCCTCACAGCTGTCTGTTTTGGACTGCTTGTGTTCATTTGCTGAGGTGGCACAGAAAAATGGCTATTGCAGACCAAATGTAAACGCAGAAGACAAAATAATAATAAAAAATGGACGTCATCCTGTGGTAGAGGTACAATCCAATTCTATAAAATTTGTACCCAATGATACGGATTTGGATACAGTTGACAATCGAATGCTTGTTATAACAGGTCCTAACATGGCTGGTAAATCCACCTATATGAGACAAGTGGCATTGATAACACTACTGGCGCAATCAGGCAGTTTTGTACCTGCCAACGAAGCTGTCATCGGAGTTGTTGATCGAATATTTACACGTGTTGGTGCTTCAGATGATTTAGCATCCGGACAAAGTACCTTTATGGTAGAAATGAGCGAGCTTGCTAATATTATCAACAATGCTACAAGGAGAAGCCTTATCATACTTGATGAAATCGGCCGAGGTACCAGCACTTTTGACGGATTAAGCATAGCATGGTCGGTTGTAGAACATATTTCCGGCAGGGAAAGCATAGGGGCAAAAACGCTGTTTGCTACGCATTACCATGAGCTTACAGAGCTGGAGGGCAAAATAGAGGGCGTCAAGAATTACTGTATTTCAGTTGAGGAAAAAGGCAAAGACATCGTTTTTCTTCGTAAAATTATCAGGGGCGGAGCAAACGGCAGCTATGGTATACATGTTGCTCGTTTGGCAGGGATACCTGAAAATATCTTACAAAGGTCAGAGGAAATACTTTTGACCCTTGAGAAAGCTGAACAAACCAATCATACCAACTTGTACGTAAAAGAAAAGAAAAAGAAGCATACCCATCAAACAGATGAGTTGAATCTCTTTAATTTTGGACAGTTCTCCCTATTGGAGGATATCAAAGCCCTTGATCTAAACAATATGACACCTATGCAGGCTTTTACTATGCTATCAGAGTTGCATAAAAAAGCTAAGGATTTCAAATAAACAGAGAGGTGAGCAGATGATGGGGATAATAAGGCTTCTAGACGAAGCCACCATTAATGAAATTGCAGCCGGTGAAGTAATTGACAGACCTGCTTCTATAGTTAAGGAGTTGGTAGAGAACTCCCTT
>MGOS01000052.1:10554-12466 GCA_001797185.1 Clostridiales bacterium GWB2_37_7 | reverse complement strand
CGACAATGGGATTGGTATAATATCCGAGGACTTGGAACATGTATTTGAAAGGCATGCAACCAGTAAGATACAGGATGCAGAGGACCTGTTTAATATATTTACTCTTGGTTTTAGAGGCGAAGCCATGGCTAGCATAGCCGCAGTATCTGAAGTAGAGCTTCAGACTAGAACAGACAGCGAAAACTTTGGCAGCTATTTACTCATAAAAGGCGGTAACGTACTAGATAGAAAGTCTATAGGCTTCCCAGTGGGCACTACCATTGTTGTCAGAAATCTTTTTTTTAATACACCTGCAAGAGAAAAGTTTCTAAAAAGTGATATTAGCGAACAGGGACATGTGGTTGATGTAGTTCAAAAGCTTGCTATGGTCAATACAGCTGTTTCCTTTAAGCTTATCGTAGAAGGCAAAATAGTTTTGCACACGCCGGGCAACGGCGATTTGTTGTCTGTTTTGACTTGCATATACGGCAAAAATATAGCTAAAGCCATGGTAAGTTTGGATTATAGCAATCCTTTAATCAGCATAGATGGCTATATAGGTAAGCCTGAAATTGCACGAGGTAATTCTACTTATATGATTTTTTCTGTAAACAACAGGATTATACGCAATAAAATGCTGGGTGAGGCAGTAAAGCAAGCCTATAAGGGTCTGCTGATGAATAATAAGTTTCCTTTTACCGTCCTTAGTTTAAAGGTTCAAACAGATAAAATCGATGTAAATGTACATCCAACAAAAGCCGAAATAAAATTCTCTGATGACAGATCAATTTTCAATACAATTTACACTGCTGTTAAAAGCTGCCTTGCAAGCAGTAATTTAACTTATGGTTCTTATGAAGAAAAAGAAGCAGAACCTGCTTATTCAACACAGGCAATTGCTTCAAGGGTATATGAAGCACCCACACCCCCTATTGAAATGCCAGAACCTATAGGCTTCTATGAAAAGACTTCCTATAATAATGCGAACAATGCTGATAAAAATATTGACCAGCAGAGCTTTTTGAGAGACGGCGATAGTTATAAAGCTGATAACATGAGCAAAAGCTTTTATGAAAGGCCAAAATTTGCAACCGCTGTACAGCCATCTTATACTGCAATTGATCCAGTGTCAGATAGACCAAATCAAATAGCAAATCTTAGCATAATAGGTCTGCTTTTTAACACATATATACTTACACAAGATGCATCGAATTTTTATCTTATAGATCAGCATGCAGCTCATGAAAGAATAAACTATGAGTATCTTATGAGCAAGTACGATACAAATGATATAGCCCTACAGTCTTTGATGCTACCAATTGTTATTGAAGTAAGCCCAAAGGAAGCAGTAATTATAAAAAACAACTTTGAAATATTTGAAAGACTTGGTTTCGAATTGGAATGGTTTGGAGAAAATACGATTGCCATAAGATCTGTGCCCATCATAATGGGCGAGCCCTGCAGCGGTGATTTCTTTAATGAGATATTGGATTCATTGGAAAGCAATAGCAAGTCTGTTTCTCCTTTAGAGAAAATAGTAATCAGTATGGCCTGCAAGAACTCAATTAAGGCGGGAACAGCTATTACCTTTGAAGAAATGCAGGAGTTAGTCAAAAGGCTGTCAATGACCAAATCACCATACAACTGCCCACATGGCAGACCCACATTGATATCTATGAGTCAATACGAATTAGAAAAGAAATTTAAACGCGTATTATAACGAGGCAGAAAATGTCCCACACTTCTGCAATATCGAGTACCGATTTGTGTAACAGGCAGTGGGCATATATCCCCCGCCTCATTGAAACGCTCGGGTATGTTTTTTGCAACCAGTGCAAAAAACTTTCAGTAAATCTTGTTATAAAAAGAGGTGCTCTGAATGCAACATGAAGCAAGCAATAAACCGAATATAGTTATACTGGTAGGTCCTACA
>MGOS01000052.1:488-10499 GCA_001797185.1 Clostridiales bacterium GWB2_37_7 | reverse complement strand
TAAGATATCAGCCGAGGAAATGCTAAGCATAAAGCATTACATGATAGATGAAGTATTTCCTGATCAAAGCTTTAGTGTAGCACAATTTAGAGACAAAGCCGATCAATATATTCATGAAATTTCATCAAGGGGAAAATTGGCTATCATTGCCGGAGGAACCGGTTTATATATAAATTCCCTGCTTAACAACTTGGATTTTACAAAATCTGTGGGTGATGAGGACTTTAGACAAAAAATGCAGGAGATTGCTGATAATAAAGGCAATGAGTTTCTATATGACAGGCTTAAGGATATTGATCCTGTGTCTTACCATAGGCTGCATCCCAATGATGTGCGTAGAGTTATAAGAGCATTGGAAGTATATGAATTTACTGGCAAAACCATATCTCACTTTCAGGAGGAATCAAAAAAGCTTCCACCTCGATATAATTATGCCTATATAGGACTTACTATGGACAGGCAAGAGCTGTACGACCGAATAAACCAAAGAGTCGATGCTATGATTGAAAAAGGGCTTATAGAGGAAGTAAAGAATCTTCTAAATATGGGCTACTACAGGGATCTAGTCTCAATGCAGGCTTTAGGCTATAAAGAGATTGTACAGTACCTAGAGGGTGAAATAAGCCTTGAGGAAGCTCTCTTTATCTTAAAAAGAGACAGCAGGCATTATGCAAAAAGACAACTGACATGGTTTCGAAGAGATGAAAGAATTAAATGGTTTAATGTAGATGAATACCAGGATAGAAAAATATTAGTAGAAAATATTATTAATGACATTGCAGGAAAAATTTATTTATTATAGAATAAATATCTATTAATAATATAATAATAGTAATATTAAAAGATATGCATTTTAGTCAAATTTTCACTATATTTTATTTTGGAGGGGAATTTAATGAACAAGGTAAACATTAATCTACAGGACGTATTTCTAAATCAAGTAAGGAAAGAGCACATCCCTATAACTATATTCCTAGTGAACGGATTTCAATTAAAGGGATTGGTAAAGGGATTTGACAATTATACAATAGTGTTGGATGTTGACGGTAAACAGCAGCTTGTATACAAGCATGCAGTTTCTACTATATCACCTATAAAACCTATTAATTTTGCTTTCGCTGACAACTCCAGACATACAAACCCTGTACAAGAGAACAGATAATTTCCCTGTTAACTCGCCGCTCCTTTAATAGAGCGGCTTTTTGTTTGCATATGCACAATAATTTGTGTTAAAATATATCGAAATATGTTATAAAGAGGTGCTCTATGCATTATAAAACCATAGATTATTTAATCAATAAATTGAATATAAACAAGAAAGTCATTGATCTATGCATATCGACAGAGGATGAAGTACAGCAGCAGTTTACTAAAATCAATGAGATTAGAGAGTTCAACCAATACAAGGTACTGCGCAGTATGCAGAAGAATAGGCTTAGTGATATACATTTTAATTATTCTACAGGCTATGGATACGGCGATATCGGTAGGGAAACCATTGATAAGGTTTATGCGGATGTGTTTGAGGCTGAAGATGCCTTGGTCAGACCTCATATCGTATCAGGTACTCATGCTTTGAGCCTGTGCTTATATGGTGTTTTAAGACCGGGCGATGAAATGCTTGCAGTTACTGGCAAGCCCTATGATACCTTAGACAATATTATAGGTATTGAAAAGGTACTACCAGGCAGCTTAAAGGAGCTTGGTGTGACCTATAGTCAAGTTGATCTGACTACGGAGGGAAAGATAAATTATAATGAAATAACTAAGAAAATTAATAATAAGACAAAGCTGGTGCTTATACAACGCTCTACTGGTTATTCCTGGAGACCTTCGCTGTCCTTGGAGGATATCGAGTATACCATAAAATTTATTAAGATCATTAATCCAAAGATTGTTTGTATGGTAGACAACTGCTATGGAGAATTTATTGATTTCAAAGAGCCAACAGAAGTAGGAGCTGACATTATAGCTGGCTCCTTAATAAAGAACCCAGGCGGGGGTATTGCCCCAACCGGAGGATATGTGGCAGGAAAGAAGCACTTAGTGGAGATGGCGGCAGGCAGGCTTATTGCTCCAGGCATAGGTAAGGAATGTGGAGCAACCTTGGGCGCAAACAGATTATTCTTTCAAGGCTTGTTCTTAGCTCCGCATGTGGTATCTGAAGCTCTAAAAGGAGCTGTTTTTTGCAGCAGATTATTTGAGAAGCTTGGCTATGAGGTCAATCCTGAATATACATCCCGTAGAAGCGATATCATACAAGCTGTTAAATTTGGAAGCAGAGAGGCGCTGATTGCTTTTTGTCAGGGCATCCAAAAGGGTTCACCTGTGGATTCATTTGTAAGTCCTGAACCTTGGGATATGCCAGGCTATAATGATCAGGTAATAATGGCGGCAGGGGGCTTTGTACAAGGCTCATCCATTGAATTAAGCGCTGATGCACCCCTTAGACCACCATACATCGCTTATTTACAAGGCGGTCTGACCTTTGACCATGCAAAAATAGGAATAATTTTTGCTGTACAAAATTTAATTAGCAGTACTGGACTGAACATTTAACGATAAATTAACGCGAGAGTTCGAAAAAAACTCTCGCGTTTGCTTTACTTTTTCTTTCTTTAATGATATAATCAACTTTAATTTATTTGAAACCATTAATTTTATATATTATTAAATCTAATAGGAGGATTAAACATGAATGTAATTTCAGAAGTACTTAAACACGACCTGCTTTATACCCTCAAACCCTATGAGCTCAAGAGGGTAGAGCTCATCAAGCTGCTAACTAAACATCCAGAAATAAAATTTGTTTCCTTGGCTGGTGTTGATTTAACAGGGAACACAACAGATGAAAGAATTCCCATTGATATGTTCTTAGAGGATATTGACGAGTTTTTAAACGGCTCTATTCAAACTGACGGTTCTAGTGTAGTACTTCCCGGTATTGCAACTTTGAACAACGGCAAGGTAGACTTGGTAGCAGATATAGGCAGTCATTGGTATATCGACTATAATTTTGAACACTTTGATAATGTTACAGGCAAGCCTGTTGGAACAGTAAGAATACCATCCTTTCTAAATCACAATAACACTTTTGTTGATTCTAGATCAGTGTTAAAGAATGCAGAAAACAATTTTAAAGCAGGAATATTATCTCTTCTTGAGCAATATCCCGCAGTGTTGGCGCAATATAATTTAAAGTTTGAAGATATTGCTGACATCGTATTAACAGCTGCTACTGAGCTGGAATTTTGGGTTAAAACGCCTAATGATTCAGCAGACATAGAAGCATTGTCAGCTTCTCAAGAGCTGCAAGAGCAATATTGGAAGAGAACAAGAGGGGCAGTACGTACAGCTTTAGAGCAAAGCTTGCTTATGATGGATAAATATGAACTGCAGCCTGAAATGGGACATAAGGAAGTTGGAGGCATCAAGGCAAAGCTTGATGAAACCGGACATTTGACTCATATAATGGAACAACTTGAAATTGACTGGAAATACAGCAGCTCACTGCAATCTGCAGACAATGAAAAAATAGTGAAGAATCTTATCAAAGAGATATTTAGATTAAATGGTCTTGAAGTTACCTTCCATGCAAAACCAATTGAAGGAGTTGCTGGAAACGGTAAGCATACACATATCGGTGTAGCAATAAAGCTTAAAAGCGGTAAAACTGTAAACCTTTTTGCTCCAACTGATGTAGAGAAAGACTTCATGAGTATAATAGGCTACGGTGCACTTATGGGATTACTTAAAAACTATGAGATCATTAATCCGTTCATTTCATCAACTATTGACTCATTAAATAGATTAAAGCCAGGCTTTGAAGCACCAATATGCATTGTAGCATCTCTAGGACACGATGTTCAGACACCTTCTAGAAATAGAACTATATTAATTGGATTGGTACGAGATTTGAGCAATCCGCTCTCCACACGTTTTGAAGTGAGATCTCCAAATCCAAATACAAATACTTTCTTAGCCTTAGCAGCATTCTACCAAGCTATGCTTGACGGGATAAAGGCAGCAGTTAAATCAGAGAAGTCAGCTACAGAGCTAGAAAAAGAATTATCTAAAGTTCCTGAAGAAGATGGCATATATTTGGAATATGGAAGAGCATACAGGAGTGAGGAAGATGTTTTCGAACACTTTACGCCTGAAGAAAGAAATAAAATCTTTGGTGCACATCCTGCCACAGTTTATGAAAATATCATAGCATTTGATAACTACCCTGATAAACTACAAGTAATGATGGAGAACGATGTAATATCAGAGAAAATTATTAGAAGCTATGCTATGGCCGTTACAAATAGATGGGTTACAGAAATTATTAATAGACTTGTTCCTGAGTGCATGGATTTGGTTCGTGGTAGCAAAATGCTGCATAACGGAGAAAATTTAAATGGTGAAGAAGATATAGACACCGCAAACTGGAATAAGGTAAATGCTCTTAGACATTATCTTATGAAGGACGCAAAGGGTCAAGTAAGCTTATTTAACAGAATAAGAGAAGCAGCAGCAGAGAAGGATTATAAAGCACTCTCTGAATTACAGGTTGAGATGAGCTGTATTATAGGAGAGCTAAGGGAGTCCTATAACATATATAAGAGGAATATGTTAGATTAATTATGAAATAAAAATAAGACGAGGTTTTAAGCCTCGTCTTATTTTATGCTTCTAAATACACCTATAACCTTACCTAAAATAGACAATTCCTTTGTAATAATTGGCATTAAATAAGGGTTTTCGGGCTGCAGCCTGAAATAATCTTTTTCCTTGTAATATGTTTTAACTGTAGCTTCATCATTTATCAATGCTACAACAATATCTCCGTTCTTTGCAACGGCTTGCTGCCTAACTATTACAAAATCGCCATCAAAAATACCTGCATTAATCATACTATCGCCTTTAATTATCAACATAAAGGCAGTATTATTCCCAATATATTCTATAGGAACAGGGAATGTATCTTCAATGTTTTCTTGTGCTAATATGGGTACTCCAGCTGTAACCTTTCCTACTACAGGTATTTCAACCATTTCTCTTTTAAATGAAAGAACACTGCTGCTATCCAATACTTCAATAGCTCTAGGCTTGGTTGGGTCACGTCTAATAAAACCTTTTTTCTCTAACCGCTCCAGATGCCCGTGTACTGTAGAAGTAGACTTTAGCTTAACGGCATCACATATTTCACGCACTGAAGGTGGGTAGCCTTTTTTATATATATCATTTTTTATGTAAGACAAAATTTCCAGCTGTTTTTTGCTTAAATCTTCAGAATTCATATAAACACTCCATCTAAATAAATTATCGAATATATATTTATATAATAATTATAACACAACTATATATTATATTCAAACATACGTTCGCAAAAATAATACAGGATTTGCAATAAATTCTGGTTTTTTTGCAAATTAATTAATGATTTAGTAATAAAATCATTGACACAGAACAGATGTTCGCATTATAATGATATTAATAAGAACGTACGTTCTAGGAGGTTGTGATATGAAAAAATTTAAGATTATTAATAAGTACAGATTTCTAACTACTGTGAGCATTCTATTAATTCTTATGCTCGTATCAACGTTCGTTATTGTAGTAAATGCAAAAAGTACAAGCAATGAAATACTTGTACCTGTATATGTCGCGCAAGGAGATAACCTTTGGAAGTTATCTGCTCAATATTCAGATGATATGGACATTAGAGTATACATTGATAGAGTAATGACTATAAATCACTTAAAGGATGCAAACATTATGCCCGGTGATCTTTTAATGTTTCCACAAAATGCTGAATAATGTGCGGTTCTAACTTATAACAATACTACTTATATCTTGATTATTAATGACAAGCTCGATGTTTCTTATGAGTTCCGGCATCTTTTCAAGCATCGTAACGAGAGGTTGAAAGCTGCTGCCAATAGCGACTGTTTTATCGACATCTAGGCTTTGTATTTTTCCATCTTCTTTGACCTCAATATTTTTTAGTATAACCTCAAAACGATTATAGCCAGTTTTGAATTCGCAATATGCGGTTGTTGCTTTATTGTTTTTATCAGTACCCATAAATACCAAGACTTCATTCTTTAATTGTTTAAATTTCAAAATTGAGCTGGATTCACTAACTTCAGGAATGTCCACTAGATAGTTTATGAGCTTATAGTTATCAACATATAATATATTATTTAAGTCACCGTTTACAATAGATGTAGCACAATCAAGCAATGCATTGATATTATCAACAAACCATTTTGATTTATTGATTTGCTTCTTATGCATCATGACCCGTGGAACTACATTAATCTTCTCATTTTGATAAGCCATCCAAACTGAGAAACCATCATAATTTGAATCGTGATCAATATCCTTTTCAACTGCATTTTCAGGCACATATTCATTTTTCAGCATGACATCTACATATATTGAGGAGTTATAATTGCTGAAAACAGCAGTATCTTCTCTTATTTCTCTAATGAAAAGTCTTCTTTTGTTTTCTTCATCCTTTACCAACTCAGTATCGATTTTTTCATCTTTTTTTCTTTTATTTTTAATAGTTGAATTTAAATCAATATTGTATCTTATTTCTCTTAAATCAATAGAATCATCCTTCAATAGAGAGGGGTATTTGTTTACGTAGGCATCTATGTGGTGTGTTTTATTCTTAATAATTTTATCATAAATGCCAAACTCTTTGTGGTCTACGAGCTTTTTAAAAACGATATCCCATTTGATAATCAACTTTTCATTCTTATTTATAACCGGAATTCCATTTATTGTATCCATAATTTCATTTAGCAAGCCTTTAACCCTGTTTTTTTCTGATTCCTCGTTAGCTTTTACAAGTATCTGAGACAATACAAATAATAAATAAATGCTGATGGTTATCCCCCATGGCAAAGCCGAAGATACATCTAGAAGCTTCGTTATGAGCAGTTCAAAAGACAGTGTTACTGCAACTATTATTAATATATATATATTAGTTAACATATTATACAAAATAATGACCTCCATAAATATACTTGTTTATATAATGTAGTATTTACTACTACTTAATTTAATGTTATATTTTGATTATACAATACTATTTACTTATTTATAAATAGGAAGGGAGTACCAGTTTTATATGGCTTATCAAAATGAATGTGCATTACAGGATAGAGAATGTATCAATTGTGGAGAGTGCGATTTCTGTGATTTAGATGATTCCAAAATTTGCGACAATTGCTGTAAATGCATCGATACTGAAGCAGATTTCAAGGGCGTCTATATAGATGACATTTACGACAATGATGTTACAATAGATGATGATGATATAGAAAGCATCCAGTTTGACGAAACGGTTAATGACGAAATTGAGTAACAGCATTTAATTGACATAATAAATATTATGTCAATTTGTTTTTATTCATGCGAAATATTTACTTCGCCAGAAAGAGGATTTGCTTTCACGGCATTTCGCAATCTTTCATCATCAATATGTGTATATATTTGTGTAGTTGATATGTTTTCGTGACCTAAAATATGCTGCAAGGCTCTGATATCAACATTTCCATATTTATACATCAAGGTAGCAGCAGTATGCCTTAACTTATGAGTAGAGTATCTGTCAGCGTCTAAGTCGGAAACACCAATGTACTTTTTTACCAGATATTGAACAGATCTCTTGCTGATTCTTTGTTTTCGTTCACTTAAGAATAATGCATTTTTGTCCTTTACACCTTCCACAGGCCTCAGTTTGAGGTAGCTCTCAATAGCTTTAACACAGGCGTTATTGAGATAAACAGTTCTTTCTTTATTACCTTTACCGATTACAGTGAGAGTATCGAAATTAATTCTGTTTATATCAATCCCAATCAGTTCAGAAAGTCGTAGCCCGCAATTCAGAAACAAGGTAATGATTGCATAATCTCTTTCTTTATTTTCGCCTTCAATTGAGGCCAACAAGCGCTTACTTTCATCCAGTGTTAGGTGAATCGGGTGCCTGGAGTTAGTCTTAGGTGGTTCCAGGTCCAATGCGGGATTGTCATCAATAGCCTTTGCTTTTCCCTGTAAATATTTGAAGAAGGATCGTAAACAGGCAACCTTACGAGCTCTGGCATGATTTTTATTATCCCGTGTATTTGCAGAATAAGATAAGAATGCATATAAATCGCTCAAGGTTATTGTTCGGATGATGTATTCATCGACATCATCGATGTTAATTTGTTCCATATCAGTATTTGAGGGAACAATATTACGTCTAATTTTAAGAAATTTAAAAAAGATAGATAAATCATATCCATAAGCAATAACAGTATTTTTCGATTTACCACGAATGGTTTCCATATATGCCAAAAAGTCGTTAACCAAGATAGGTAGATTGGACATAAAATCCCCCACATTCTTCTAAAATTATTCAATATTGCGCGAAATAAACATTTCGTGCAATCAAGTACATTGTATATATTCGTCATAAATTAAAAATATCCTGCTGTCGCAAGATATTTAATTATAAATATATTATTACTTCAGGTTGCTGCTTCGTTGAATTTACATCATTCGGTTAATTATATCACTTATCATTAAATCTCCAGCACACTTAAATCGATCTAGCAATTAATTTGAAATTAGCTGATTAAAACATATTTGTTTAAAAGCTATGTTTTAATCAGCTAATGATTTTGTATTACCAATATAAATTAAATGGCTTAGAACGTATCCTAATCATTCGTTTTTTTCTAAAAGTTACACCCGAATATATTATTTATTGAGCCTTTCTTATAGATTCTTTACATTCATGACACGCATTGAATTCAGCACAGCTAGAACTGCAACTCCAACATCAGCAAAAACAGCTTCCCATATTGTCGCTACCCCACCTGCACCAAGTGCCAATACTATAATCTTTACTCCCATAGCAAATATTATATTCTGCCAAACAATAGTTTTTGTTCTCTTAGCTATTTTAATAGCGCTAACTATTTTAGAAGGTTCATCGTTCATTATCACTACGTCAGCCGCTTCAATTGCTGCATCAGAGCCTAATCCACCCATTGCTATGCCAATGTCTGCTCGAGCCAATACAGGTGCGTCATTAATCCCATCACCTACAAATACCAGCTTGCCCTTCGATGATTTAACTATTTCCAATTCTTCTAACTTTTCGACCTTTTGATCTGGTAAGAGCTCTACATATACTTCGTCCAGACCTAGTCTTTCGCCTACCTTTTGACCTACGGACTTTATGTCTCCTGTAAGCATTACAGTTTTCTTAACGCCAATTTTCTTTAATCCACGGACAGCACTATCTGAATCAACTTTTATCTCGTCTGAAATAACAATATATCCAGAATATTTGCCTTCAATTGCTATATGAACAATAGTGCCAATAACATCCGGATTACTGTATTCTATGCCCTCCCTAATCATAAGCTTGCTATTACCTGCAAGTACGATTCTGCCTTTTATACTCACTTTAATCCCATACCCAGAAATTTCATCATAGTTCTCAATTTGAGTACTATCAACTTCATTTTTATAGGCCTTCAATATAGATGTTGCTATAGGGTGGTTAGAGTAACTTTCTGCATATGCTGCATATTCTAAAAGCTCAGCATCTGTAACACCATGTGATTTTATCTCTGAAACCTTAAATACGCCCTTTGTTAATGTACCTGTTTTATCAAAAACAACAGTATCAACATTATTCAATGCTTCCAAGTAGTTGCTGCCCTTTATTAAAATACCGTGGCTTGATGCTCCTCCTATGCCCCCAAAAAAGCTTAAGGGTATTGAAACCACTAACGCACAAGGACATGATACTACAAGGAATACCAATGCTCTATAAATCCAATCTGAGAATGTCGCACCCTGTATTACCAATGGAGGTATAACAGCTAATGCAGCTGCAATAAATACGACTGCTGGTGTGTAGTATCTAGCAAATTTAGTAATGAAATTTTCTGTTGGTGCCTTCTTACTGCTTGCATTTTGAACCAGGTCCAGTATCTTTGATACAGTAGATTC
>MGOS01000052.1:339-457 GCA_001797185.1 Clostridiales bacterium GWB2_37_7 | reverse complement strand
AAACCATTTTTATTTATGAAGCCTCCCAATAGATCACTGCCTATTTCAACCTCTCTTGGCACTGATTCACCTGTCAATGCTGATGTATCCAACATGGATCTTCCATCAACAACCTTGC
>MGOS01000052.1:0-187 GCA_001797185.1 Clostridiales bacterium GWB2_37_7 | reverse complement strand
TCTTTCACACGATTTTCAAAGAAATTACCGATTAAAACCATGAGGATAATGACACCGGTTGTTTCAAAATAAAGTTCTGGCATCATGTGTTCACCGTGTGCTTCAAAGGTGATCGTTTCGATAATGCTATAGATATAGGCTGCTGTTGTTCCAATAACAACGAGCACATCCATCCCTAAATTTTTAC
>MGOS01000051.1:10560-12561 GCA_001797185.1 Clostridiales bacterium GWB2_37_7 | reverse complement strand
AAGATGGCATAAACCCAAACTTATGGTAAAAGTCTGGATTGCCACAAAGAAATATAGATGTAAATCCCATATTTTTTGCAATTCGAAAAGCTTCCATCATCATTGTACGAGCAATTCCTTTACGGAAAAAATTTGGATGAACACTTATTGGAGACAGTAAAAGCTCAGTATAAACATTATCAGATGTATTAATATTTGTTTTATATAAAACAATCTGCCCTATCAATTTTCCATCATTATTTTCTGCAACCAAAGAAAGTTCAGGAATAAAGGTATCTTTTTTTCGTACCTCATTCAAATAATCCCATTCGCCTTCATTCGTTGATAAAGCAAAAGATTTTTTCACTAGTTCATAAACTTCATCGTAATCAGCAGGTTGTTCTTGTCGTATTATCATATAAGCCTCCTGTACATTATTTAATAATTATTAGTTCGCATTCAATTACTAATGCATATCACTATTCTACCTGGCAAAACCATTCTTATTAGTCTATCTTCATCTCATATAGAGCAAACTCTCGCTCTCCAATTATTTGCTTACCTACCTTCCTAAAGCCAAAGCTCTCATACAGCTTACAAAGAGGCTTTCTGCTCCAACCAGTATCCAATCTCAAATATCTTATGCCTCGTTTCTTACATTCAGCCACTGCAAATTCGACCATCTTCCCAGACAAACCCATTCCCGAATACTTTCTTCTAACGCATAACTTATGTATATAGCCTGCTTTATTCTCTTTCGCTTCTGGCCAAAATAAAGGATCATACCATTGGAGAATCATGCTGCATGTATTATCTCCTCCAATCCTTCCAATACAGAAGTTCTCTTCACTCACTCCACAAAGCAAGCGATCTTTCGTTAATTCAGCCACCTTCCACATGCCCATGTTGTTGTCTTCACACCATTGTGCAACCTCTCTTAGAACATCAATCGAAGCGTCTACATCACCAACAACTACTTTGAAATCATTAATCATAGTCAATATTATCCTCTCTATCTAGATAAATTTACTTTCTATGAGAAAACTACTCGCACCCACAGGTACGAAAACCCAGTCGATGTCATATAACGTCTCGCACTCATGACGCCACTGAGTCTGACCCCAGGGCAATACCACTTGGCAGCGCTCGTCGCCGACGAAGAGTTGTGCTTGTGATGCACAAGCCTTTAATCTAAACTACCTAAGAGGACTCTACCAACTTAGGATCATCTACAAGCAATGGGAGTGCATTGTTATACGTCGGACCAAATCCCACGGAGCCAGACCCTAAAAAAATACACATCAACTTTCTACCTCATTAAGGCGCATTCTAACATAAATGTACCTTATTCTATTAATTTTCTTGAATCGCAACGTCCTGTTATTTCAATAATATTCCCGTCGGGGTCTTCCAACAGGAAATGATAATATGGCGACGAAATGTTTAAATACATAATTTCTGTCATCTTACCAATATCTAGATTCTTAATTCGTTCATATTCAGCAATAAGGTCATCTATATAAAAATTCAAAACAAAGTTATTTCCATACTGTATGTTTCTGTTTTGCTGATATTCCAAATATTCCTTACTAAAATGATTTTCTAAATCTTCCCCTTGTTTAATTATGTCCTCATCATACTTCGGATTAAGCAAAGCAATACAGTTCCCATTAAAGTTAAACTGTGCCCATCTATTGAATCTTTGCGCAGAAACTTTCATTTCTAGTAAAGTTTCAAAAAATGTAATTGATTTTTCAAAATCTTTGACTATTAAATAAGTCGAGCCCAATTTTACCATATCTTTCCCCTCCATCGAATGAAAACTTATACTCTGTTCACATTACTTCACTACTGTACATTAATTTTTTATGGAATACCATTCACTTGATCTGTCATATAACGTTCTGTATTCCAGACACCCCACCCACATAGCGCGACTGCGCTTAGGGGGTGGGGTGTGTGCGGCACTGCTCCTGAGACTTTGCTTTACTTCACGAACTGGAATATATTGTTTTCTGATGT
>MGOS01000051.1:0-10519 GCA_001797185.1 Clostridiales bacterium GWB2_37_7 | reverse complement strand
TACTCAACTGAACTTCGTATTATGCTTATTAGCAGCAGTTAAAGAAACAATTTATTGGTATTTCTCTACTACATAAATGATGTTCATGCCACAGTCAAGCATTCCTTGTAGTTTTGTAATTTCAATCTCTTGCTTTACAATAAGTTCCCAAAACTCTTTATCTTGTCTTGCATTTTCTAACGCTTCGTTTCCTGATTGAGAAAATATACCTGCTGAACTTTTTTCTACAACTTTTACTGGAAAATTTGAAAAGAGAGTATCCATTTCAGAACTTCTCATCATATGCACATAGTGCTTACTTTGGACAGGATAATGTTCTTCGTCTTGAACCCCTGTATCAAATAACCATTTTGTTGCTTCAATTCCAAATAAGTTTTTTTCCTCCCGGATACCATCTAAATAAAATAATGATGCACCAATAAAACTCATGGCTCCGATAATCAGTTTGCCTCCCGGTTTTAACACTCTAAGCATTTCTTCTATTCCGTCTAGTTCCTTTTCAAGCAAATAGTTAATAACACCTCCTATGCAAACTACGCAATCAAATGATTCACTTTCCATAGTTGGCATATTAACTACATCCAATATGAGAAAATCTTTAATACGATTGTACAATGATAATTCTTTCATCTTTTCTTTATTAAACTCAATCTGATGAGATGATATATCGGCAACAGTAAGTTCTTGGCACATATTTATAATATCTTTCGTATATCTGCCTGACCCTGCTCCAATCTCAAATACGCAATCCGATGATTTTATGTACCTTTTTAAAATATCTAAATGAACATGATATAAAAGTTCTCCGTGTGCATCCCTTTCAAGTCTAGTCCACTCTCTATCGCCATAATTGTCATAACGATTTCTGGGTATTTCTGGGTTGTAACTCATGAAAACATCTCCTTTTAAAATTTAATAATAAAATATCTGTAATGTACAAATGTCACCTTCATTCATACAACCACCTCCCGAGCATTATTAAATTAATCTTTTGTTTACATTATATAATAAATATGTATTACAAATGCTTCCATCTTTTTCGCCGCAGGATGCGACGCCTTTTGCATACGATTTCAGAGAACGTTCCGCACTCACGATGTCCCTGAGCCGTTCTCTGAAGATCTCTCCCTTGCTGCTTCAGCCGACGAAGAGATGTGGTTTAGTCTTGTAACAATGGTATTATTCAATGTGTCAAAGCCATTAGCCCTTGTCAACGGGAGTACACTGTTATAAGATCGTACCGAGAACTGTTCAAAAGTTTGACCTACATGTCAAACTCTCCGTTTTTCTTATCTTCAATATACAAATGCATAAAATCGTATCCATCAGGAGATTTCAATAATATACTTCTATTCTGAGTAAGATAGCGTCCTATAAATTCCTCATCATAGTAATATATATCATCAATATGTGGAGTAAATCGACCTGGTACTATGACAAGCCAATCCCCACCGTCTATCTCCCATCGCTCAACAAAATAACTAATATCAGAAAGGCTAATAGTTTTATACAGAAATTCGAAAAAAGGATTAAGACTTCCTGACTCACTTGACCAGCCTAAAATGGGTGGCTTGATGATTGTGAATTCGTCATTCGTGTTTAACTTATCACGAATAATTTCAACAACTCTGTTCCTTTTGTCTTTATATAGCCGACCATCTGTTTTCAGTAATACCTCTAGCCTTGCATTTTCGTTATCCTCTGCAGATAAACCTAATACATCTAGAAGCAATTCCCAACCTTCACGCAAATCTTCCATCTCCTTAGTCACGCTCGACTTAATATATCTTGGATCTTTAGATATCTTTCGATTTATATTCCATTATTCTCGGCATGTCTTATAACGTCTCGCACTCACGACGCCCCTAAGCCGTTAAGCAATCGTCTGAGATTTAGATAGCTCTTATCTTAGTCTCGGGCGATTGCGTGTGCGACTGCACTTAGGCTCAGGGAGTGTGGTTCGCCTACTTCATGACTTACTCCTTGAGCCCCTCCGTGCTCTGCCCAAGATTGCGAGCCCTTGCGTAAGTGCTTTGTTATGTGTCGTAAGCCGTTCCCAGAGACCAGAAGCCGGCATGGAGGCAAGCTCCTTTAATTTAATAACAGCTTAACGCTTCATTAGATATGAAAAATGTAACCTAACGATTATGCTCATTTGCGAAGTTACTTTTTTTTCATAATTACAGCTTGAAAATCTCTCTTTCTACCGACATCCATTTGTTGGTATGAAAGAATATTAAAGGAATAACTCAGAACCTCTTTCAAAGCTTGCTCGGTATAAAATGAAAATAAACGAGGGATCTCAGAAAAATCGTCAATATAATTATGTTCTAAATCAAGTCCGCCGTATACACCCATATAAAATAATCCGTTTTTATTTAGCACGGAATGTATTGTTTTCAAAACTTGAGGCAAGTCTGATTTTGGAACATGCAAAAGACTATTCATAGACCAAATACAGTCAAATGTTTTGTTCAAATCTGCAAGATTGTAAAAATCTAATTCATAGGCTTCTATGGATTTATCTATACAAATTCTGACCATTTCCGGCGATAAATCCACTGCTGTTACTTTCAAACCAGATTTCATAAAAAATACGCTGTCATCACCGGTTCCTGCACCGATTTCAAGTAATGTTTTTTTGTTTTCTGATTTAATTAATTTACAAAAATCAGCTCTCTGACTTATTTTCCATTCAGCCTTATCGTTGAAATTTCTTAACGGCGCTTCTTTGTTGTAGTATTCACACAAATTACTTTTCATTATTTCTGTTTGCATAGGTAACCCTCTCCAAATATAAATAATTTTCATTTTGCAATATGACACTAATGTATAGTAATCAATTTTAGCCATCTCAGGCATGGACGCCCGGCGTGTCCCTTCACGCAGTGTCGTCTAACGTTCCGCATCTGCGATGTTTCTGAACCGGACCCTCAACGTCTTTCTCATTGGCACGCTTGCGCCGGTAAAGGAATATGTTGAGCCGACCCTCTAGGAATACATCGTAGGCTAACCCAATAGGAATACCCTGCGAACACTTGCGAAGATGCAATGTTATGTATAGTTGCCTATTCAGCTCCAACGGCCTACCCTAGCAACTTTTTTCTATGATCCAAATATTACTAAGATATTTACATCATAAATGTTGCTTCTTTGATATTAATTTAGGTGACCCCGATTTGCGGATTAATACAAGACTTAATTAGCTCCCAACTAAATAATATAGACCCAAGAAAATAGCTCTGAAATGAATAGGCAATTGTATATAATGTTCCGCACTCACTACGCCTCTGAACCGGACCCCAGAGCCACTCCCCTTGGCGGTGCTTTTCACCCGGTAAAGGGGTGTAACAATGCACTATAAGCTACTAAATCTTGTTCAGATTATTAATTTTCTAACAAATTAATAGTTTATCCATGAACAACGGGAGTACATTGTTATCTGATGTGCGGCAGTCCTTGCATAACGGTTTACTAATTAACTTATCCATAACATTTTGCTTTCTAATAAATCCCAGGTCTTATTCTTTTTTTCAAATGTAAATGACAATCCGATTGCACCCAGCCCAGATCTGTATTTTGATGCTGTAAAAACTATCCGAGTATCAGTAAATTCTTCTATTTCATCAATCTTAATTAAGATACCATTTTTAATATACAGTTTTTCTTCATCAAACTCACCTTGTTCTTTCAATTCTTTAATTGAAGCATTTTTCATTTCATAACCTTTTTCCTTTATATGTTCTTCAATCTTTTGTTTATCCGCTTCATTTATTCCTTTAAGTGTATCCATTTGAATTGCAATGAATTTAATATCCCCATTTAATCCAGGATCGTCGTCAAATAACGTATCAATTGTTTTGATATAAAGATTAGCTAATCCTGTCTCATTGGTTACAGGATTTTGGTTCGTACATCCCATTATAAAGGTGAATAACATGATTGTGATTAATAAGAATACTTTTCTCATAGCTTTATACCATCCTCTTTTAAACTCTAAAGTTGCAGTCTGCCACATCTCAGATAACGTTCCGCACTAACGACGTCTCTGAGCCAGACCCTCAAGAAATACCACTTGGCTGCTTCAGCTAGCGAAGAGATGTGGGCAAGTTGGATGAATTACCCTATTCTGCCCCTTCAGCGGGAGTGCATTGTTAGGCGATGTCATTATCCAAATACTTATACACGAAATACATAAAACTCCAAAATATTAATGAAACTAGAATATTATATTGGGACCCTAAACCAGTATATGCAACAATCATCATACCTACCATCAGCAAAGATAAGGCAAAAACAATTCTTATCCCCTTTAACTCCTCAAGCGCATACCTTGTAAGGAAGATGGTCATAATCTGACCAACTAAAAGCTCAATCAATATACTAATTGGAACTTTAAAAATGATACCAGCAATTATAAATACTACAATGAAGTCAAAAAATAAAAGTAAAAACTCTTGGACTTCTTTGGCTAACGACTTTTTCTGTGGTGTATCTACAGTAACAATAACCAGTATGCTTCCAAGGACTATCGAGAGAAATGTATCCTCAAAAAAGTGAGTTTCCCCATATCTAAGCAATTGGAATCTAGATATACCTACTAGAGCTATTGCAATTATAGCTCTAGTTGCAATTTTAAATATCTTCATATCTTTTAGGTAAGTCTCCCTTCAGCACAATAATATCTATATTATTTAAACTATGTAAGCAGATAATATGTCGCCTAACGTTCCACGCTCACGACGTCTCTGAACCGGACCACGGAGTCCTACACATTAGCAGCGCTTGTCGCCGACAAAGTGGTGTAATAATGCACCACAAGCTTTTAATCTTATTCTTAATCGTTAATACTCCACTATTAGATAATTTATCCGCGAACAACGTGAGTGCATTGTTAGGCGATGGGCCATGCCCCACGTAGCAAGAGCAGCATGGATGCTGCGGTCTTAAATAAATCACATAAAGCCTCTTGCTTTGACTTATGCTAAAAACAGGCATTGTTTTTCTATTATAATACTTATTTACTACATAACTTTTCATGCATTTTGTTAAAAAACCATCGAAACTCTTCTTCGCTTTCATATGGTGAAGGCTCTGTCAGTTTGACATCAATACCTTCTCCTGGAAAATCATCATCAAGATATCGAGGAAATAAGTGACAATGTAGATGCGGAGCAGAGTTTCCATGAATTTCATAATTTATCTTGATTGCTCCAGTAACTTCTTGAAGTACTTTAGCAGCCTTTTGGACATCAACCATAAAACCAGCCAAATCTTCTTTTGTCATATCATAAAGATGTACATAATGTTTCCTTGACAATACGTGACACTTTCCAAATAACCTTCCTTGTGCTACACGTTCCGCTGTAACCCAGGCATACTCAAGCTCTGCAATAACTTCCAATCCTTCAGGTGCAGGCATATTATTGCAACAAGGACAAAATTCTTTGTGACTTTCTCTTTCGTATTGAATATATTTGTAGTGAAAACTGTTTCCACTTGGATTGCTTTGTCTTTGTGCACATTTGGTCAATTTTTCATTGATTTCATATCTCCTCAAATCATCAAATATCTGAGCTTCTTCCACAGTTTTGTTTTTACGAGAAAATCCAATAATTCCAAGGCAACGGTTTGTCATTCTATCAACTGAAATCAAAACATCATATGAATCATAATTATTATGGGGATATCCATATTGCAGTCGCTCTTTTTCTGTTGCCCATCTTATTAGCACTTTACTCACTCCTATCTATCTAAGCAGATTTCATTTCGTACTATTTATCTATTATGTCTTAACTATAGCTCTATAGTTTTTTGCTCAATCGGCGCAAGGATGCGTCGCTTATGCATGACCTATCATCTAACGTTCCGCACTCACGACGCCTCTGCGCTTAGGCTCAGGGGATGTGGTACGCCTACTCCATGACCTGCTCCTTGAACTCGCTTCGTGGCCTTCCCTAGACAGGCGTACCCTTGCGTGAGTGCTTTGTTCTCTGATGTCATATGTCCACAGAGTCTACAGCCGCACGGATGCGGCTGTTCCAGAAAAAATCAATTATATTATGATGTATCCTACACTATTCTTAAGTCTTCTATATATTTATGTGTGGTTCCACCAAAGTAATTTTCAGGAGTCAACTCATAGTAAACAAGGTTAATATCATTTCTGCCAACATTCGTATATTTTTGGACTTCCGCAATTAATGTATCAGCAAGTTTTTCTTTCAGTTCAAAGCTTCTTCCGATATACATAGTTATTTCTATGAAAACGAAGTTATTATCTCTGCTTAGATGAGTTGCTCTGTGTCTTGATTCATACAACATAACTTGACCAATCTTCTCATCAATATTAAGTATAGTTGGAATAAGCTCTCGCACCACTTGAACTAGCTTTCTTTTACTTTCATCTTCAATATCACTTGGAATATGAATTTTTACTTGAGGCATAAAAACTTCCTCCTCTGCAACTCTCACAATTTATCAATATCAACATACTCTTACAATAATTCTTCGAAGTACTTACCCTAGCAAACGTGCGACACGATGTTGCGATTTCTGCTCGGTCTGTCATATAACGTCTCGCACTCACGACGCCTCTGAACCGGACCCCGTAGTCCTTCCTCTTGGCGGTGCTTGCACCCGGTGAAGAGGTGTCCTAATCTACTACTAATTCGAGCACACCACTATCAGCGTGAGTGCATTGTTACCCAAAGTTCTCAGACGAGAATTAGGTATTTATTCAAATAATTAAATAACATCGATAGTCACAATATGGTTAATTATACCATATAACCTATTTTGTATAAAATAAATATAAATCTATAATTTTACATTTTCATCTTGACTTTTGATTGTATATATCCGATATTATAAATATAGGAATTGTCTTAGATATCACCAAATGGGTAATAATATGTATTGAGTTGCATATATTCTATCGAGGTGATATAACATGGACAAGAATTTTACAATAAAATATTTGAAAATATATAAAGGGGGTAAAAATATGACTACTACTATAAAGATAAAACCTATCAAGGCAACCCCTGCTGTAGAAGGTAAATTCGCCAAAGATATTATTAAAGAAGCTTTCAGCAAACCTTCTGAAAGTGCAATAAAAAGAAATATCGCTGCATCTGCGTTGGTTAGAAAGTTGCGAGGATAGGTTTTAATGAAAAAAGAAATAAATGAGATTCTTGAAAATCTTCAATTGGTACCTTTTACAAAAGGGTATAGAATTGAAGATTTTGTTTGTGAAATTTGCGAATATAGCCAGTATTTACACAAAGATGCTTTAAGCTTTCAAGAAATAGGTGTGTCTAAAACTCATTTATTAATTAATAAGAAAAATGCAGATGTTATTGCATATATGGTTTTAGTAAATGATTCAATTAAGTTATCCGATGCTGAAAAAACACAACATAATATGGACTCGATTCCTTTTGGAGCATTTCCTTCTTTGAAAATTGGAAAGTTAGCCGTTGATAAAAAGTATCAGAAAGAATATAAAGGAATAGGTTCATTAATGATAGAAATTGCGAGAGGTATTTCACATGATATTAATGAGTTAGGTGTTGCATGTAAATTTATAACGATTGATGCAGATGTTGAACATAACCCCTCAGTATTAGATTTTTACATTAAAAATGGATTTAAATTCAACGAAAAATATAATAAGAAAAGTAAAATTCAAACTGTTAGTATGAGATTAGATATTTATCATAATGAAAATGAAAAAATAGAAAAACGTACTGGAACTGAAAATTAATAAGTATATGCAGTTGAAAGACCTCCGATTGATTTGGGAGGTCTTTTCTCATTGTCAAAATATAAAAGACCCGATATGTCCAACTCTCCCTATTAAACATACTTTCGGTTAAATTTGGAAGTGGGAATTCCGTGTAACGTCCCGCACTCACGACGCCCCTGAGCCCTAATGCGCAGCTCAAGGTCAGCTAACTCCTATCTTAGCTTTGAGCTAGCCGGGCCGCGTGCACTTGGGCTGTGGGGTATAACAATGTACCACAAGCTACTAATTCTTAGCATGATTATGATTCTCTACTAACTAAATAATCAGTACACGAACAACGGGAGTGCATTGTTATCTGCTGTTCTCTGTCCCGCAGAGCCTCACCAGACTTAAATTTCCGATTTATATATATCAAACATATCATACTGATGCTTTCTTTGGCTTCTTCTTAATTACTATCAACTTCTTCACATCTTCAACTAGACTATGATCCTTCAAACTAATCCAAAGCCACTTGCCATCATGATATTGATGTGTACTCTCGTATAGCTCCACAGCTTCCGAATTGAAATCTCCCATACTCAACTCAAATTTCTCAATTTCTGCTTTCCCTAAGACTATCAAGACAGTAAAATAATCATCCTTCATATAGAAAACACACAACGTCTTTCCGCTTCTGCGATATTTAACTTCCCAAATCGCATGCTTACCTCCATCATCCCAAACAGGTTCAAATTCATAGTTCGCAACGACAAATTCTGTTAGTTCATCCCATGCAGCAACTGCAGAACTTCCAATCAATTTCTCAATGTCTTCATGTGAAGGAATCTTCTCAAGCATACTTAAGCCTCCTTAGTATTCTATATTAAATAAATTAGCTCTCTCTTTCGATAGCCTTTACCCACAGGGAATGGCAGATAACGTCTCGCACTCACGACGTCTCCGAGCCGTTATCCAAAGCCCCTCCCCCTGCTGCTTTAGCCGGTGAGGAGATATGGGCTCAGGTCTGTAAATCTGGAGATTTTCCAGGATGCTAAGAACCGATTTGCCTTGTCAACGAGAGTGCATTGTTCTGCGACGTGAAGAGCCCCGCGTAGCCGAAGCCGCCACGGACGGCGGCTCCCCTAGAAGAATTATTTAATCAGTTTTTCAGCATTTCTTCCTTTGTACAGCACTCTTCTGATTTCCATTACGTCTTCAATTACTACATAGTAGACAACAAAATTATCTATATAAATCCGATAATAAGAATTGTTCCTCATTCTATTTGACTGAAATGGCTCAAAAGACAATGGACAACTTAATCTTTCCAATATTGCTCTCTCGATTTTATCAACCAATTTCGTTGCACTTACAGGACTATGGAGTCTATATACGATATAGTCAACAATTTCAATGAGATCTTCTTCATACTTAGGAAGATATCTAAGAGAATACTTACTTTCGAGCATTGATTCTTGACCTCACTCTTGAAAAGACTTCATCATGCGTGTATCTAATATCAGTCAATTCCGCTTCCTTATCAGCTTCATCTAATTTGAGTTCCACGTCATCCATTAATTCGGCATACTTTTCTAAACTCAATACCACCATTGAACCATAACCATTCTTTGTAAGATATACTGGCTGCCCTTCCCTGACAACTATATCTTCAATCTCTGGAAACTTATTTCTTAAATCCGATACAGGTCTAATTTGAATCATGAATATCACTCCCACTTATTTGTTATCATAATTATATCAATATTTTATCTCGGATTCAATGTTATCTCCAGAGGCCGCTTGTACAATCGGCGCATGGACGCGCCATCTTTTGCCCCTTATGTCACCTAACGGCCCTCACTCACGGCGCCTCTAAACTGAACTCCAGAGCCCTACTTCTTTGGCAGCGCTTTCGCCGGTGAAGGGGTGTGCTATGTTGTGGCAATTGATAATTCACCACAATCAACGTGAGTGCATTGTTATAAGGTGTTGAGGGCCCCGCAGAGCCCAACCCATCTAAGCCTATATTATTTTAAATATAATTTCATTTTTTTCTCAAGATAAGGTAAGGCCTTATCAAAATCGTTCTCATATCTACTAAATGAACCAGTCTTCATAAATTCGAATCCAGCTTGTAAGTATATCCCTATAGCACGATAACTCCATGTCTGAGTGTGGAGAAAAACATCCCTATCTCCCTCAATCTGCAACATTCTTCTCATACCTTCAAATACAACTGCCTTGCCTAGACCTATTCCTTGGTATTCAGGTTTTACAGCAATCCATTCTAGTGTAGGATCACGTCGAACATCGGTATAATTCCACCAAGATGTAGCTGTTCCTACCTTCTTCTCATCACTTGTTTGAATGAAGATCGTACGACGCTCCACCTCACCTGGGAATGAAAGGTAGTTCTTCTGAAAGTACACTAAAGCTTCAGATATACTATCAAACTCTCCAACAGAAGTTTCAATCTCAGCCCAATCCACTTCCGAACCGGCTGTAAATGACACAAATGAGTATCCTTCTGGAAGAACATATTGTGGAATAGGTGTTTCATATTTCCGCTGCATTGGTATATTCAAATATGGAATTGATTTATCTAACATCTTATCCCCCCCTAACAGTCATTGTAGCTCGCGTTTCTATTGCCCGGCGCACTTATTGTACTGTCCTGCCCCCAATGTCTTATAACGTCTCGCACTCACGACGCCACTGAACCTGACCCCATAGTCCCTCTCCTTGGCGGTGCTTGTCGCCGACGAAGGGATGTGTTATGTTTGTGCA
>MGOS01000050.1:7545-14071 GCA_001797185.1 Clostridiales bacterium GWB2_37_7 | reverse complement strand
CTAATTCTGCATCTATCATGTCTATTAGAGAGTCGGTCATAAATTGCCTAGTACCATTTAATATCTTATCACCTTGATTAATATAATGACGTAATTCATTATAGTTTGCTACTATACCAATAACGTCCCAATTAGCTTGATTTGAATATTTAGAGTTAAAGTTATTATAAAAAACAATTCTTGAGAAGAACAATTGCAATCTTTGCCGAAATAACTCTATATGATTTGTCTTTTTATAATCTCTTATAATTGCTAATAGCCTATTCCTATATTTAAGAACTTTATCATCGCTAATTCCGTATCTAAATATAGTCGAACCACTTGCATTCTCCACTCTAAAAGAATAACCAAGAAAAGTAAAATCATAATCTTGTAGTGAGCTCTTGTTAATATATTTAGTTTTGTCTTTATTCAGTTTTACCTTAGATTTTTTAAATACTTGAGAAATACTAGTTCTAATTATCTCAGTTAACTTATCCTCACTGACATATCTATTAAAAATCATGATTCCATCATCTACGTACCTTGCATAATATATTAATCCTAATTCTCCTAGATTTGATTTTAGTATCATGTCAAAGTCCCTTGCTACAATTTCTGTAAGTGCATTAGATGTTGGGATGCCCGGATCACATTTATCGTACAGATCAATAATGTCTTCAAAAATATCTTTTTCAAATCTATACAGACCAGAGTATCTTAAATATGTATCGAATATTTCCCTAGAATCAACAGATTGAAAAAAATCCTTAAAGTCAAATCTAAATATTACAAAATCGCTTAATTTATGAATCGCTTGAAAAAGAGCAAAACAGTTTCTCATTATTTTTGCTCTATCAGGATATTTAACATTAAAGACCCTATCAACTCTCTTTTTTAGGTACCTTAATGTAATTTCCTCTATTGACTTATTCTCAACCATAAGCACTTTTCTATATTTCTTTTTTTGATGAATGATCATTTCAGCAATTTTACTTTGAAAGTCATAATTCCGATTTATCATTTTATCATATAGAGTATCAAGTTGAGTTTCAAGTATATCATCCTCATAACTTAGTATTACTTCTTTAAAAACGTCTTTCATAACTTCCCCCTACATATATATCCAGTAATTTAATATAGACAAGCTTTTCAGATTTATAAACTTAGTAAATTCTTCAAAGAATTACAATTCTAACACTTTAATTAATATTTCGCCAAAATCCAACATTTTCCTCTTATCTTATACATTAACACAATAAATAAATAGATAAACTTATATGTTCCAGATGCTAATAAGGTGTAGCAAGCTTTTTATCAAATAAATGTATCATTTTAGTGTCAAAAACTTGTAGATCTACCGCCTAGTACGAATGCCCCCTTGAAAGCCAAACTAATTTTGAAATTACACTTGACTTTCTACGCACAAGGTTTATGCTGGTAGGCTTCACAAGGAAAACGGCTTTCTCCCCCCCTGAGAAATAGAGATACATAAGCTATACTTCTATTTCTCAAGGGGATGATACATCTTTGTTCATGCCGTACAGGAACACTAAGGTATCCGTATCATCGCTGCTATTACTAGCCGCCATTCTCAAAGGGTCAAGGTCTGCCATAAAACACCCTGCGATAATCAATTCGCTCGAACGCCCCCCTTCTTGCCTATGAGATTGCCAATTTTTCATTGACCGGCAAGCAGCAGGACAGTCACACCACAACATTTAAAGTTTGCGTCTTTAACGGTTTACCACACCGAAAAAGGAACATGGCAAACACGCCCACCATCTAACGGCACTGCCAACGGTGATAAATCCGCCCGGTTATTTTAACGTGTTTTAACAGGGTTCTTTGTCCAATATCTCCTGTACCTTCATCACGTATCAGTTTGATTTACATGGTTTGATAACTACCATTATTCAATTGAAATAAAAAAGCACTTGAAAAGGCTTGTCCAACAACATTCCTCACAAGTGCTCAATCTAAACTGCTACAATAAAGCTATTGCAATAGTTATCAATATTTGCTATTATAAAAGCAAATAATTGTATTAAACAATATGAGAGAGTGCGGTTACCTTGGCGGGGATGGCACTTTCTCTTCTTTTTTGTTTATATAAAATAAAAAGGCCTCATGCGTTCAGCCTGAGAGCCTTAATATGTTTCTTATACAATAAAAAACTCTCAAACATTTTGTTTGAGAGTAGAAACTACCCTTTGTGGTGCAGCCCCATCTAACAGCGCAACAAACTCCTTGGCTACAGCCTTCATGAAGCTACTCTTTCCTACACCGAATACCTTAATAATAATAGAAAATTATATCGAATATAGATTTAAAAAACTCCATAGTTGGAAATTTACGTGACTGTTTGACACTAAATCAAAATAATTTGTTTATAAATATATCAAAGGAAAATAGAGTGAAATATCAAACGTTTGCATGAATCAATTGAAATCTAAATATGGCATAAAAAAAAGGACAATCATTTTTTAATGACTATCCTACAATAGTTTCATCACGCTCTGATACAATAGCTTCGCCGTCAGCACCAGTGCAATTGTCACAAATATAGGTTTGATAACCTTTGCTCCGTTTTTTATTGCTATCTTTGTACCCACTCTTGCACCCAATATCATAAAAAGCGCCATAGGGATTCCAACAATATACCTTATATTACCGCTTAATGCGAATAACACTAGGGCAGTGATGTTACTAACAAAATTCAGTATTTTAGCGTTACCTGCACTTATTGTAAAATCAAAACCAAACACGCTGATAAATAAGAAAATCAAGAAGGAACCTGTGCCTGGTCCAAAGAAACCATCATAAAAACCCAAGGCAAAGGCAAACATGCAGCCATAAAATATGTTTAACTGGGTCAAGCCCTTGAATTTGTCCACACTGCCAAAATTCTTATTGATTATAGTGTAAATTGCTACAGCAAATATTAATACAAGTATCATCACCTGCAGCACTGCCGGATTGATTTTAAGTGCTGTATAAACCCCAATTGAAGCCCCCACCAGTGTGCAGGGTATCAGGTACTTTATTAATGGTATATATATTTTTTTTGATTTTGCAAAGGTCAATGTGCTTGTAAATGAAGCACAGGTACTGGCAAATTTATTGGTGCCTAAAGCCAGATGCGGCGGCACTCCCACAGCCATTATGGCCGGCAAACTTATAAGCCCTCCACCTCCGGCAATAGAATCTACAGCAGCAGCTATAAATCCAGCAAGGGACAAAAACAAATAATCCAAAATCCCCACCACATAACCCCCAAACTATTACATCTTATCGTAGCTTTTTACCAAAGGCGGAATTACTTGCTTTTTACGGGATACTACACCCACAAGTTCAATAGAATTCTCATTCACTACTCCATCAAAGGCTCTTGCTACCAATTCTGTATGATTACCCACAAATAACAGTTCTGTGCTTTCATGGGCTATATCTGTAAGCATAAACAGAAGCAAATCCAGCTTTTTTTCCTTATATACCTTCTTCATGTACTGCAACATGCGATCTTTTATTTCGTCCAACTCACGTCTATCCATGGAATTGATCTGACCCACTCCCAAAAATAAAGATCCCACTTTGAACTGTTTAAAATCCTGATAGAAAATTTCCTTTTCCTTCTTATTGGCAAGGTCTGATCCAGCTCTAAACATATCCTTTGCAAACTGTTCCACCTCTATATTCGCTGCTTGAGCCAGCTCCTCTGCTGCTGCCCTATCTAATGGAGTGCAGGTAGGAGACTTAAACATCAAGGTATCAGAAAGTATTGCTGCACATAGCAAGCCTGCTATATTTCCGGGTATCTCCACTCTATTTTCTTTATATATATTATAGATTATGGTAGCGGTACAGCCCAAAGGCTGATTGCGGAAATAAACCGGACCGCCGGTTTCGATATCACCTATTCTATGATGGTCTATAATTTCTAATATCTCAGCTTCTTCCAGACCATCAACCGCTTGTGATCTTTCGTTGTGATCCACCAATATCACTTGTTTGCGTCTTAAATTAATAAGTGAAGCCCTGGATATCATACCCATTATGTTGTTTTCGCTGTCTACAACCGGGAAATTTCTATATCTTTTCTTAACCATGATCTCTCTTATTTCATCTATATAATCATCAATATTAAATACAGTGAGATTTGATTGCTTCATAAAGTAGCTTATGGGTATACTTTGATTTATCAAACGCGCAACCATATATGTATCATGAGGCGATATTATTATTGCACAATTATGTGCTTCCGCAAGCTTCTTAATTGAGCTGGCAACAGGCAAGCCCCCAGTAATTATTAGACATTGGGCTCCCATTTCTATAGAACAAAGCTGCGTTTCATATCTGTTGCCTACCATTACAATATCCTTTGGATGTATATAGCTTTCCATTACTTCTGGATTCATCGCTCCTATCAACATCTGTCCATTGCTTACGCAGTCCTCTATATCTCCTACAATCATGTTGCCTTCAAGAACCTCAATCATGTTCTTATAGGGTGTATTAGCCTTTGACAAGATGCTATTATCGTAAATATCCATATAGGATTGAGCTATATCTCCTACAGTAATAATACCATCCAGCTTATGCCCATCCTCCGATACAGGAAGGGTGGTAACATTACAGTTTTTCATGGTTTCCCATGCATTTTTCATCGAAATGCAAGGTTGTACCGTTGGTATATGTTTAATACTGATATCACCTATCTGTGTTTTCACATCTGTAATGAGCTCTGGCTGCTCTAACCCAAAGCATTTCAGTACATGATTTGTTTCACTGCTTACAGCTCCAATTCTGATAGGTATATATTTATTTTCTTTGTCTATTATGTTTTTTAGATATGCATAAGCAATCGAAGAACATATAGAATCTGTATCCGGATTTTTATGCCCTATAATAAAAATATTTCTGCTGTCATTCATTGTTATCCCCTCCATCTATATATTTCGTGCTAAACAATTTATATTCACTAAAATAGCACGAAATGTTATCCGCTGTTTATAAATCGCACAAAGTACATATTTACAAATGTCAATACTTTAGTGCGATTTATCTAGCATGTTTTTTACATTGATGCTGCAATATTGAATAAACTCCTGAAAATCAGACTTTATTAAGCTTCTACAGCGGTCGATTATTTCTGCAGTTTTTTCCACATCTATGCTGATACTGTGTTTTGACTGCATTTGCAAGTTATATTTAGCTGCCATAGTATGACAGTCAGATTTATCCAATTCAATATATTGAGAGAATTTTTTATAGCTTTCTACGATTTCATTTCTTCTTAAAGTATAATAATCTTCAATAAGCCATGCCGCTTGTTCAATTGCAGCGTAGTCCTGAAATGCCCTATGCAGGTCACTTAAAAGAATTTGCTGATTGTCAATTATATTAAGTTCTATACCCATCTCAATAAAATTATGTGCCTTCCAAAGTCCAAAGCCTTCAGGTATGTTACACGCATCAATCACTTGGTCTACAATCAATTGTCCTTTCTGAAAGCAGTAGCCCTTGTTGCCTGATTTATAGTTTTCATCGCCATAGTAGTCCAAACCCTTCGGATCGACTGTATGAGTAATCATTGCCTTCGCGAAGGTTTGGTTGCTTTCCACCAGATCGTTATATAGCCCAAAACCGCAGTAGTGGGTTTGCTTATAATCAAGACAACCCGAAATGACGATATCGGGAAAAATAGCTCCCAAAATTAAACTGTTGTCTCTAAAACCCATGACTTTTTCTGCAAACCAAATATGTGTTATAGGAAACATAATATCACATCCCCTAATATTTTACCATTTTATTGTAGTTAATAATAGTATATTAAAACTTTAACCAACTCATTTCAATTATTACAAACACAAAAGGGAAAATCCGAAGATTTTCCCCTATATCTTTTAATCTATTGTGCCTTTGAAGCTCTTTTGCTTAATATAAACTTGTTTATTTCTCCTGCCAGCAAAGGTACCATACACAATGTAATAATGACTGCCCAGTCAATTAGTTGAAGTGCGTAGGTTTCAAATATTGGCTCAAGTATTGGTACGTATATTACGGCTAAGAGCAATACCAGTGAAACAAGACTCGCTGTAACCATTGACTTGTTGGTGAATATACCCAGCTTGATAATTGAATATCTTTCTGATCTGCTGGAGTATGCCCTGATAAGCTCCGTCAGTATTAAAGTTGCAAATGCAACTGTTCTAGCTATCATTAAGCCTTCTTCGCTCGGGTTGAAGAAGCTGCCTGCATATTTATCTAGCGCCCACAAATATGCCGTCATTACTGCAGCAAACAAAGCTGTACTCTGAACCAATATTCCTGAAATCATTACCTTATTTAATATCGGTTCCTTTGCATCTCTAGGCTTTTGATTCATAGTATCAGGCTCACCCTTTTCAGTTCCAAGTGCCAGAGCAGGGAAGCTGTCTGTTACCAGGTTTACCCACAGAAGCTGTATAGGCACCAAAGGCACCGGCAAGTTGAACAATATACTTAAGAACACAATCAGTATTTCGCCTATATTGCAGGAAAGCAA
>MGOS01000050.1:3392-7491 GCA_001797185.1 Clostridiales bacterium GWB2_37_7 | reverse complement strand
AGCAACTATTGTTGCAAAGTTATCATCCATAAGTATGATGTCTGCAGTGCCCTTGGCAACATCAGTCCCTGTTATACCCATGGATACACCTATATCTGATCGCTTGAGAGCCATAGCATCATTTACACCGTCACCAGTCATGGCTGCTATATGTCCCTTGCGTCTAAGTGTCTCTACGATTCGCACTTTATGCTCCGGCGAGACTCTTGCATATACGCTTATATTTTCTATATCCTTATATAAAGCTTCATCGGAAAGCTTATCAAGATCCGCACCCGTAAGCACCATATCCCCTTCCTTCATAAGCCCCAATTCCTTGGCAATTGCAACAGCTGTATCCTTGTAGTCTCCTGTTATCATAACAGGCTTTATGCCAGCTTTACGACAAGTTCTGATGGCATCAAGCGCTTCTACTCTTGCAGGGTCTATCATTCCCATCAAACCTACAAATATTAGATCATTTTCAATTTCCTCAGAGGTAATTTTCTTCGGAAGTGAATCAAAGCCTCTGTAAGCAAAGGCTAGTACTCTTAGTGCGTCACTTGCAAACTGGCTATTGATAGATGTAATTTGATCTATTTGTGCTTGAGTCATTTCAACGATGCTTCCATCTTTGAAGCATCTGCTGCATCTGCTTAAAATTATATCAGGTGCACCCTTTGTAAAGGATACGATCTTATTTTCTATAAATTTCTCGTGGAAGGTAGTCATCATTTTCCTATCAGAGTCAAAAGGCAGTTCAGCAATTCTATTGTACGAGCTGTTCATTTCTACTTTTTGCATTCCACCCTTGGCACCAACTGTAATCAATGCACCCTCAGTAGGATCACCTATAATGCCCCATTGATTATCATTGGGATCCTTAAGCTCTAGTATTGCATCATTTGCCAGTACTCCCAGTGCAAGGAGCAGCTTGATATTCTGATCATTTTCAATGGCTACTTTGTTATTCTCTAAATAAAACTCTCCTGTAGGATTATATCCCTGGCCTGTAACATTATAGATATTTCCCCCTGCATAGGACTTAACTACTGTCATTTCATTTTGTGTTAAGGTGCCTGTTTTATCAGAGCAAATAACCGTTACACAGCCTAAAGTCTCCACTGCAAGAAGCTTTCTTACGATAGCATTTCTCGCAACCATTTTCTTCATTCCCAGAGCCAAAACAATTGTAACAACAGCTGGCAGGCCTTCTGGTATTGCAGCTACAGCAAGACTTACTGCTACCAAAAACATTTCCAGCAGGTCTCCGCCTCTGGCAAAGCCTATTCCAAATACAAGCAAGCAGATAAATAGGCAGCCAATACCCAACCACCTTCCGAGTTCATTCAGCTTTTGCTGCAGCGGTGTTGAATCATCCTTATAGGACTGTAATGCTTCTGCAATCTTACCAATCTGAGTATTTATACCGGTACCGACTACCAGGCCTTTTCCTCTTCCATAGGTAGTGATCGTGCTCATATAAGCCATATTCTTTCTGTCACCAATTGGAATGTCCGTATCAAATACTGATTGCGCATCCTTGTCAACTGGTACGGATTCTCCTGTCAGTGATGCCTCCTCTACCTTTAGATTTACACTCTCAACAAGGCGTAAATCTGCTGGTATGCTGTCTCCTGCTTCTATCAGTACAATATCACCCGGTACCAGGTTTCTAGCAGGCATGATCTGTAATGAGCCATTTCTAATAACCTTTGCGTTGGGAGAGGACATTTTCTTGAGAGCAGCTAAAGCTTGCTCAGCTTTACCCTCTTGAATAACACCCAGCACTGCATTCACTATAACAATAGCTATTATAACTATAGCATCAGAAAACTCTCCAACGATTCCGGATACTATGCTTGCACCTATTAAAATCAAAACTAGGAAGTCCTTAAGCTGAGCGATGATCTTTGTAAGCAAGGATACCTTCTCTTTTTCCTTTAATTCATTTGTGCCGTACTTCTCCAGCCTCTTACTCGCTTCTTCAGAAGACAATCCAGCTGGCACATCTACTTGCAGCTCTTGTGAGGCTGCGTTAATGCTTTTATTGTACCAATTTAGGTTCACTTAAACCCCTCCATTTTTATAGTATTTATATTAAATAATTCCATTGTGGCAGTTTATTTCAATTATATGGTTGCCATATACGCTATGAATTATAGCATTTATTTACTATAAAATATATACTCAAAAAATAAGACCTTAGCACACTCTATGCAATGTGCAAAGGCCTTATTTAGCTATTTACTTAATATATCTGTAAGCTCCAGTTCTTTGTTCCTATCCTGAACTGTATTTATGCTCCACTCATTCTGGAATAACAGTACAAAGTTTCCTAGTTTATCCACCGCTACCATTGTGTCCGAGGTCAGCTTGGCCGCCCTGCTGTTAAAGCCCAGGGTTTTTACCCATCTGATGTATCTAAAAGGCAGATGGTCCATACTTACTTCGACATTGTACTCGTTTTTCAGTCTATATTCCAGTACCTCCAGTTGAAGTATCCCTACTACGCCAATAATATACTCTTGTGTTGCATTATCAGGCTGTTGGAACACCTGGATAGCACCTTCCTCTGACAGCTGCTCGATACCCTTTATAAATTGCTTCCTTTTCATTGAGTTTTTTGTATAGACTCTGGCAAAATGCTCTGGTGCAAAAACAGGTATTCCCTCAAATTTAAAGGTATTGCTGCTCTCGCACAGGGTATCTCCAATATTGAATATACCCGGATCAAATACCCCTATTATATCTCCTGCATAGGCTTCATCTATGATCTCTCTATCCTGTGCAAGAAATTGCTGAGGCTGTGCCAATCTTATCTGTTTACCCTGCTGCACATGGTTTACGTTCATACCTTTTTCAAACTTGCCAGAGCAAATTCTCATAAAGGCTATTCTGTCTCTATGGGTAGGATTCATATTTGCTTGTATTTTAAATACAAAGCCTGAAAAAAGTTCACTTTCCGGATCAATTTCACCGGCATCGGACATTCTATAAGTAGGAGGAGTAGTCATATTTAGAAATTCCTCCAAGAAAACTTGTACACCAAAGTTTGTCATGGCACTGCCAAAGAAAATTGGTGTCAACTCGCCTTTCAGCACGCTGCCTGAATTGAACTCATCTCCGGCCATATCCAAAAGCTCAATATCATCAATAAGCTTTTTATGAGCTTCCTCTCCCAATAAGTCTCTGAAAACGGCATCATTAATGTCCTTCTTGTTTGATGCTACAACGTTTTGTCCATGGTCTCCGCTATCGAAAAGCTCGATTTGCATGAGCTTTCTATTGTATATTCCGATAAAAGAATTGCCAATTCTGATTGGCCAATTCATCGGATAGGATTTTATACCCAAAACCTTTTCAATTTCTTCTATCAATTCATAGGGGTCCTTACCTGCTCTATCCATTTTGTTTATAAAGGTAAATATGGGAATACCCCTCATTTTGCATACATGGAAAAGTTTTTTGGTTTGTGCTTCTACACCCTTGGCTGAGTCAATAATCATGACAGCACTATCAGCCGCTATTAATGTTCGATATGTGTCTTCACTGAAATCCTGGTGACCAGGCGTATCAAGAATGTTTATACAATAGTCATTATATTCAAACTGCATAACACTGGAAGTAACTGATATGCCTCTTTGCTTTTCTATTTCCATCCAATCTGATACTGCATGCTTTTGAGCTTTTCTTGCTTTTACGGAGCCCGCTAGTCTTATCGCTCCCCCGTATAAAAGCAGTTTTTCTGTAAGCGTTGTTTTACCGGCATCAGGGTGAGATATGATTGCAAAGGTTCTTCTTCGTCTTATCTCATTTAAGGTACCTTGATTTAACATTTTTGTTCCTCGCTTTTCTTAGGATATTCAAACATTATTGATTTTACATGACTATGCATTGCTGTGTCAATTATATCGTGTCATCTTTTCACGCCCCACCCATCAAACTAATTTGTTATGTTCATTTATAATTTACTAGAACTGTCTATTTTATTTAGTTTGCTTTTATATGATCACAAAAAACAAGAACAGCATCCGCTGTCCTATTTTCCATAAGTAACTACCTGGTTTTTACCTCTTTCCTTTGCAATGCTAAGGGCTTCTTCTGCAAGCTCTACTAC
>MGOS01000050.1:815-3361 GCA_001797185.1 Clostridiales bacterium GWB2_37_7 | reverse complement strand
TAGGTCGGCAAAGTGGTAATTTTCCTTCTCACAGCCTCCAAACGATCCTTAATCGCACCAATATCATGGGTGTTTCTAAATATCACAGCAAATTTATCTCCATCACAGCGACATATTATATCACCTTTACGTACTTCGTTTTCCAAAAGTCCGCCAATATGCTTAATTGTATTATCGCCGCATAGGTATCCATATGCTTCATTTATTTTCATAAAGCTGTCTATATCTATCATTGAAACCGTAAAAGGTATGCCATATTTATTATGAACATCAACACAGTTTTGAATCTCCTTATTAAAGTACATGTGATTGTATAATCCAGTCAGCCCATCTCTAAATGTCATACTTTCTAAGCTGGAATACAACTGTGCATTTTCTATTGCGAGCCTGACGGCAACTGACAAAGTGTTTAAGAACTGCTTATTTTCTTTTTTGAAATAGCCGTCTAGGGTATGCTCTAAGAAAATTACTCCAATGCACGTATCTTTTTTCATCAAAGGAATAGAAACTGCCGATTTAATACCTCTTAGCTTACACAATTCTTCCTTAATATCAGATAAATTTAACACTGTCAATCTGCCCTCTAAGCACCCTTCGGCTATTAATTTATCCTTGATCGGCTCAATGTTTTTAATATCCCTTCTTGGAATACTGCTGGCTTCGACCATCAGCTTGTTATCTTCCACACTAAATATCGTGCTGCTGGTTACCCCTAACACTCCAACTAACATATCATTTATTATGGCATAAAGATTATTATAGTCAGTTATTAAGTTAATATGCTGGAATAAATCAAATATCGAGCTAATTTCTCTAACAGACTTTTCATACTTGATATTTAAATTGTTCAAATCCATAAGACTGGTTTCCACGCACTTTTGATAGCTGTCTACCTCATTCTTAACCTTGTTTAGTTCCTCACAGCAATCAATATTAAGACACTTTACTTCCATATTTATACCCCCTGCCATAATATTACATATAATGTTATAATGATACTACTATTTGGACATGTTTACAATATTTATGAAGACCGTTGCAAATTAAAATATTTACTGTTCAATACGTATATAATATCTGAGATACAGCCTTGCAAACTTTACGAAGTATATTTTATTATGCTATATTCATAATATATCTTATAGGAGGGGATGAAATGAACAGATTTATAGACTATCTTGATATTTCGGGTGAGGTTTTGAGCGCAATGCGCAACTATGAACCGATTGTTGCTTTGGAATCAACAATTATATCTCATGGTATGCCTTACCCCAATAATATAACAACAGCTTTGGAGCTGGAGAATATAATAAGAGACAATGGAGCAACCCCTGCCACAATCGCCATTATCAGTGGAAGAATAAAAATAGGCTTATCGCGTGAGGAGTTGGAACTGCTTGCTAAGTCCAAGGATGTGATTAAGGTAAGCCGTCGTGATATTCCCTCTATTATTGCCTTTGGCAAAACTGGTGCTACCACCGTTGCCTCTACAATGATTTTTGCACAACTGGCTGGAATAAATGTCTTTGCTACAGGTGGAATAGGAGGTGTGCACAAAGGAGCAGAAGTGACCTTTGATATATCCGCAGACCTGACAGAGCTTGCTCAAACAAATGTAGCAGTTATATGCGCAGGTGTAAAATCCATTTTAGATATAGGTAAAACCCTAGAAAAGCTAGAGACCCTTGGTGTACCTGTGATAGGTTACAAAACAAACGATTTCCCATCCTTTTATACAAGAAAAAGCGGCTTCCATGTAGATTATAAATTCGAAACAGCTGTAGAATGTGCAAATATTATGAAGGCAAAATGGGATTTAAACTTAGATGGCGGCTTAGTTATAGCCAATCCTATCCCTCATGAATATGAAGCTCAGCAGGAATTGATCAGCAAAGCCATAGACATGGCAATATACGAAGCCAACAAAAACAACATAAGCGGCAAGGAAGTTACTCCTTTCCTTTTAGCAAAAATAAAGGAGCTTACAGTTGGCGAAAGTCTGGAAGCAAATATAGCACTTATCAAAAACAATGCTGCTTTGGCAGCTCAAATAGCTGTTGAATATAATAGGTTGATTGAGAAATAAAGTTTGAGGTAATAAATAGCAAAAGGCAGACAAATATGTCTGCCTTTATTTTATTCAAAAAGCTTTCTTAATCCCTCTTCATAGGGTGCCCTAACTATGCACTTCTCTGTAATTATAGCTGTGATCAATTCGTGTGGTGTCACATCAAAAGCAGGATTAAACACCTTGATGCCCTCAGGTGCTGTTCTTTTTCCAAAGGCACAGGTGATTTCCTTTTCATGTCTTTCTTCAATTGGTATATCCTCACCAGTCAAGGTTTCCAAGTCAATGGTCGAAGTAGGACTCGCTATATAAAAGGGAATATTATGAGCCCTTGCAAGTACCGCCAGCCCATAGGTTCCTATTTTGTTGGCGGTATCACCATTCGCTGCTACTCTGTCACAGCCTACAATGACAGCATCTATCAGCCCTTTTTTCATTACCATGGCTGCCATATTGTCACATATCAGGGTAACATCTA
>MGOS01000050.1:0-787 GCA_001797185.1 Clostridiales bacterium GWB2_37_7 | reverse complement strand
TAGCCTTGAGCCTTGTAAGAGGGGGCGAGTTTCATCCGCATAAACCTTAAATTGTTTTCCCTGTTCTTTTGCCTTAAACATAACTGCCAGTGCAGTTCCATAATCTGCAGTTGCCAGACCTCCAGCATTGCAATGAGTTAAAACACCGTTGCCGTCTTTGATAAATCCAGTGCCATTCTCTCCAATCTTTCTGCAAATGGCCTTGTCTTCATTTTGTATTTTAAGAGCTTCCTGCAGAAGAATTTCTTTTATTTCCTGAACGGATTTGTTTTTGTTATTTTGTGCAACACGCTCCATACGGGCAAGTCCCCAAAAGAGGTTGACTGCTGTAGGACGAGACGAGCCCAAATAGGTTGTTGCCTGCTTGAGTTCTTTTAAAAACGTATTAGCATCTTTTGCGTTTATATTTTTAATCCCAAGGACTACCCCCATGGCGCCTGCAATGCCAATTGCTGGCGCACCCCTGACCATAAGGGTCTTAATTGCATGCCAGATACTTTTAATATCCTCACAATAGACATATTTTAATTCTGTGGGTAACAGGGTTTGGTCAATTAGTCGAATGCGACCGTTAATATTCCCTTCCCATTCGATAGTTGGTAAAGGCATTTCATCTCCCTTGAAATATTATACTGAAAATTTTCTTTTGTAATTTTAGAAATAATTATGTGTTAAGAGTTGTAAGTTAACGCTTTTAAATTTTGAACTTACTACTTGTAACTCGCAACTTCCAACTCTTTGCGTCTACAGTAATCCAAGTTCTTTTCTTGCCTCTTTATCCTTTTTT
>MGOS01000049.1:10691-10892 GCA_001797185.1 Clostridiales bacterium GWB2_37_7 | reverse complement strand
ATGAGAATGCCCTTGGGTTTTAGAATGCGGTAGATTTCTGAGAGAAATAGATCGGTGTCAAAGAGGTGCTCGATGACCTCGAGGGCGATGACCAGATCGGCCGTGTTTGACTTCACTTTTAGGGGTTTTTCCAAGTCGTCGCCTTTGGAAAGGTCCAGGCCAAGACCGTCGCCGTTCAATTTTTTTTTGAGTAAATTTAGA
>MGOS01000049.1:0-10217 GCA_001797185.1 Clostridiales bacterium GWB2_37_7 | reverse complement strand
TATATAGGAAGAACCTTTATACAGCCCACTCAAGAAATTAGAGAGACAGGAGTCACACTAAAGCTTAATCCCCTCAAGGAAGAAATTGTTGGAAAAAGAATTGTTATGGTAGACGACAGTATTGTCAGAGGCACCACCAGCAAAAAAATAGTCCAGGCACTGCGAGATGCAGGAGCAAAAGAAGTGCATGTGAGAGTCAGCTCTCCTGTAATATTACACTCCTGCTATTTTGGTATTGATACACCTAGAAGAAATGAGCTGGTTGGAGCCACAACCTTGATAGAAAAAATCAAGGACAAGATAGGGGCAGATAGTCTTGGCTATTTAAGCTATGAAGGCTTAATGCAATCTGTTGGCAGCTGTGGAAAGGGCTTTTGTACTGCTTGCTTTAATGGAAACTATCCTGTGGATATAACAGAAGACGGTGATAAGAATGTTTTTGAAAGAAGGTAGTGGCATGGAAGGTATGAATAGAGATAAAGTCACCTACAAAAGTGCCGGTGTTGATGTGGAAGCGGGCTATCAAGCAGTTAGTCTTATGAAGCAGCACACGCAAAGAACCTTAGTACCGGGCGTTATAGGTGGACTGGGCAGCTTTGGAGGCTTCTTTGAAATTGATACAGAGAAATACAAAAAGCCTGTTATGGTATCAGGTACGGATGGAGTAGGCACCAAGCTGCAGATTGCTTTTATGACAGGTATTCATGACACCATAGGAATAGATTGTGTTGCTATGTGTGTAAATGATATTGCCTGCCATGGGGCAAAGCCACTATATTTTCTTGACTATATCGGTACGGGAGTATTGGAGCCGAATGTCGCAGCTGAGGTAGTAAAGGGTATATGCGATGGCTGCGTGGAAGCAGGCTGTGCCTTGATCGGAGGCGAAACTGCCGAAATGCCGGGCTTTTATAAAAAGGGCGAATATGATTTAGCAGGCTTTGCAGTGGGTGTTGTAGACAAGGACAAAGTAATAAATGGAGCTAAGGTAGAAGAGGATGACGTCATAATAGGCTTGCCCTCTAGTGGAATACATAGCAATGGCTATTCACTGGTCAGAAAGCTGTTCTTTGAGCTGAATAATTACAGTATTGATGAGTTTATACCAGAGCTTGAAGGGACCTTAGGTGCAGAGCTTTTAATGCCTACAAAAATATATGTGAAAACAATATTAGAGCTTGTTGAGCGATTTGACATAAAGGGAATTGCACATATTACAGGCGGGGGCTTTATTGAAAACATTCCCAGGACAATCCCTCAGGGATTAAAGGCGGAGATTCGAATTGGAAGCTTTCCGGTCCTGCCGATTTTCAAACTTATGCAAAAGCTTGGAAATATTGAAGATAAGGAAATGTATAATACCTTCAATATGGGAATTGGTTTGGTGCTTGTTGTTAAGCATAATGATGCGGAGCAAGTAATGGCAGCATTGGAAGAAATGAAGGAAAAGGCATATATAATAGGCAAAGTGAGGCCGGGTGAAGGAGGCATAGAGCTGTGCCAAAGCTAAAAATAGCAGTTTTTGTTTCTGGCAGCGGCAGCAATCTGCAAGCTTTGATAGATGCTGTAAATGCCGGAATCATCAAGGGTCAGATAGAAATAGTTATTTCAGACCGCCCAGATGCCTATGCCTTGCAAAGAGCTGAAGAACAGGGGATACCTGCCCTGTGTATTGATAAAAAGGCACGACGAGATGAGGCTTCCTTTGGTTTGCAGCTTATGAGCTGTCTAGCTTCTGTCAAGCCGGATCTAATCATATTGGCAGGTTTTTTGAGTATTTTGCCTTCAAAGTTTGTTGAGGAATATCAAGGAAAGATCATAAATATACACCCCTCTTTAATACCTGCCTTTTGCGGCAAGGGTTACTATGGAGAGAAGGTGCACAGAGGAGTAATAGAATACGGCGTTAAGATATCCGGTGCTACGGTGCATTTCGTAGATGAAAATACAGATACAGGACCTATTATACTGCAGCAGGCAGTTGAGGTTACAGCAGATGATACACCTGAAACACTAGCAAAAAAGATATTGCCTATAGAGCACAAGCTTATAGTCAAGGCAGCAGAGCTTTTTTGCGATAAGCGACTGCAGCTGGATGGTCGCAAGGTTAAAATACGAGGAGTGATAAAGTGAAAAAAAGAGCTTTGATAAGCGTTTCTGATAAAACAGGTATCGTGGAGCTGACAAAACGCCTTGTAAGACAGGACTTTGAAATTATCTCTACGGGAGGTACTGCAAAAATCCTATCTGATGCCGGAATACAAGTAATTGGTATATCTGAAATTACAGGATACCCAGAGTGTCTAGATGGAAGAGTCAAGACACTGCACCCCAAAATACATGGGGGATTGTTGGCTATAAGAGATAATGCAGAGCATATGGAGACTTTGACTGATTTAGATATAAACACCATTGATATAGTGGTTGTTAACCTTTATCCCTTTAGAAAAACTATTGAAAAGCAGAATGTAAGTCTGGAGGAAGCAATTGAAAATATTGATATAGGAGGCCCGTCCATGCTGAGGGCTGCTGCCAAGAACTATAAATATGTAACTGTAATGGTTGACCCTTCTGACTATGAAACTGTATTGGAAGAAATTGAGCAGAAGGGAGACACAACTGAGACTACAAAATTTAAGCTTGCCGCAAAGGTATACTCTCTTACTGCCAGCTATGATTGCTTGATTGGTAATTATTTGTGGCAAAAAGCAGGATTAGAGCAATATCCGAATACGTTAACCATGACCTATGAAAAACAGCAGGATTTGAGATATGGTGAAAATCCGCATCAAACTGCAGCATATTATAGAGAGCTGCTGCCAGCCCATGGAAGTATCGTAAATGCTGTTCAGCTCCATGGCAAGGAACTATCCTACTGTAATATAAATGATTTAAATGGAGCAGTGCAGACACTATTGGAGTATACAGAACCAGCGGCTGTTGCAGTCAAGCACGCAAACCCCTGCGGAATAGGAGTAGGGGAAAACATACATGAAGCATATTCAAAGGCTTACAAGGCGGATGCTGTATCAATATTTGGGGGCATTGTAGCTTTGAATAGACCAGTTGATAAAAGGACAGCAGAAGAAATAAACAAGATCTTTATAGAAATTGTAATTGCGCCTGCTTATGATGAGGCTGCCTTAGAAATTTTAAAAGGCAAAAAAAATATAAGAATTCTTCAGATGAAGGAGCTTGGACAACATGATTCAAAGCAGCTTGTGCTAAAGACAATTAGCGGTGGACTTTTGCTTCAGGAGGAGGACACAGCGGACTTTGAAATGCAAGATTTAAAGTTTGTTACTGATAGAAAGCCCACTGAAGAGGAAATGAAAAACCTATTGTTTGCCTGGAAGGCTGTGAAGCATGTAAAGTCTAATGCGATCGTTGTTGCCAAGGATAATATGACGCTAGGTATAGGACCGGGACAAACAAATAGGATTTGGGCTGCCCAAATGAGTCTTGAGAGGGCAGGAGCAGCTGCAATGGGAGCTGTACTTGCCTCAGATGCCTTCTTACCCTTCAATGATGTGGTGCAAGCAGCTGCAAAGGCAGGCATAACTGCGATTATTCAGCCGGGAGGCTCGTTGAAGGATCAGGAGTCTATAGATGAGTGCAATAAACATGGCATTGCCATGGTTTTTACGGGTATGAGACACTTTAAACACTAAGAAAACTAACGGGGTGAAGATATGAAAGTACTTATAATCGGCAGTGGAGCGAGGGAACACGGAATTGCATGGAAGCTATCACAGAGTCCAAAACAGCCTAAGCTTTTTTGTGCACCGGGTAATGCTGGGATAGCTGATATAGCTGAGTGTGTAGATATTAAACCTGAGGAAATAGACAGGCTGCTGGAATTTGCGTTGGAAAACACTATTGACTTGACGATTGTGGGACCTGAAGTTGCGCTTGTTAAGGGTGTGGTCGACGCATTTGAGCAAAAAGGCTTGCGTATTTTTGGTCCGAACAAGAAGGCAGCTCAATTGGAGGGCAGCAAGGTATTTGCCAAAGAATTTATGCAAAAATATAAAATACCTACTGCAAGGCACAGAACCTATAATAACTTTGAGAGTGCTATTGCAGAGCTTCAGTATTTTGATTTGCCTATAGTTATTAAGGTGGATGGCTTGGCTGCGGGTAAAGGTGTAGTAATAGCGCAAAACAGGCAGGAAGCAGTAGAAGCTATTTATGATATTATGGGAGAAAAGAAATTTGGAGATGCTGGCAATACGATCGTTATAGAAGAATTTTTACTAGGAAAAGAAGTTTCGGTGTTAGCCTTTGTTGACGGCAAAACTATTGTTCCGATGGCGAGTGCACAGGACTACAAAAGGGCATTGGATGGGGATAAGGGTCTTAATACCGGTGGAATGGGAGCCGTTTCACCTGCTTTTTATTATAGCTCTAAAGCAGAGGAATCTGTCTGCTCAGAGATAATAGCCAAAACCATGGAGGCACTGAAAGCGGAAGATATTATCTACAAGGGTGTGCTTTATTTTGGAATAATGCTAACTGTAGATGGACCCAAGGTACTAGAATTTAATGTTAGGTTTGGCGACCCTGAAACAGAAGTCATATTGCCAAGACTAAAGTCCGATCTCCTTGATATATTCAATCTAGTGGTTGAGGGTAAATTGGATAGTGCAGAGATAGAATGGTCAAAAGACAATGCTGTTTGTGTAGTTATGTCATCAGGCGGTTATCCTGAAGAATATCAAGTAGGCTATGAGATCATTGGAATTGATGCAGCAAAGGAAGCTGCAAGGATCTATCATGCAGGAACCAAATTTGAAGATGGTAAATTTGTGACGGCAGGTGGGAGAGTGCTGGTGATCAGCGCTTTGGGAGAAGATTATCATGCAGCTCGCAGTCAGGCATATGAAGCGATAAAGAAGATAAGCTTTCAAAATCAGCACTATAGAACGGATATCGCTTTGAAATAGACCTTTTTAACTAAATTTCTGATTTGATATACCAAATAGGCAGTCCGCTTGGACTGCCTATTTAATTCCATTTTCTTTTTTTCTGTAACGAAAGCCCAGTGCAACAAATGCTATGGCTAAAAATAGATAAATAACTCCCAAAAATATCTTATTAATACTAAAATCATTAATTGAAATAATAATATCTATAAGCCCAGTAAGAAAAAAAATATAACTGACAATATGTTTCTTCAAAATAATACCCCTCTTTTCATAAATAATACTTACCAATTGTGGGTTAGTTCATTTTATAATAATAAAATATTCTAACTATTATAGTATATATCTTAATACTTTGGCAAGCAAACTATATAATATTTTTAAACATATATATTATAGCCATAATTGAAGATAGAAATTTGTGATAAAATTCTTTTTGAAATATGATATAAATCACATTCAAAAGCAAAAAAACCTCCTATAATAAGAATATAAGTTAAACAGCAGCTATATAAATCGCACTTTAGTTTTGACATTGAAGTAAAAAGTACTTTGTACGATTTATAAATAGAGGATAACATTTCGTGCTATTTTAGTGAATAATAATTGTTTAACACGAAATATATAATTAATTGAAATAAAAAAATAATAGTTGGAGGTAACAAAAATGGCATTAAGAAAAATAGTACACATCAATGAAGATAAATGTAATGGCTGCGGATTGTGTGTTCCATCCTGTGCAGAAGGTGCAATCAAGATAATAGATGGTAAAGCAAAGCTATTAGCTGAAAATCTTTGTGATGGCTTGGGTGCATGTCTGGGTGACTGCCCTCAGGGAGCAATAGAAATAACCGAAAGAGACGCAGAAGAATTTGATGAAGCTGCAGTAAAGACACATTTAGAGAAAGAAGGAAAACCAATGAACAATAATCATGACCACGGTCATAATCCTCACGCTCACGGTGGACATCACCATGGCGGCGGCTGCCCTGGAAGCAGAATGATGGAAATAAACAGGCAGGAAAAACAACAAACATCAGCAAGTGTTTCATCTGATGATATCGAAGTAAAAATAAAGCCGCAATTGTCACAATGGCCTGTACAGCTTATGCTGGTTCCACAGAATGCTCCATACTTTGAGGGTGCGGATCTTCTTATAACTGCTGATTGTGTGCCCTTTGCATACCCTAACTACCATCTGGACCTGTTAAAGGGTAAAAAAGTAGTTGTTGGCTGTCCGAAGCTTGATGATATACAATACTATGTAGAAAAGCTTACGGGGATCATTAAGACCAATAATATCAACAGCGTCACTGTAGCATTTATGGAAGTGCCATGCTGCGGCGGCATATTGAGAGCAGCAGAACAGGCGCTGGCTGATTCTGGTAAGGATATTACATTAAAAAAAGTTAGAATCGGTATAAATGGAGAAGCGCAAAAAATAAACTTCTAATGACATTTTCAAGTTGAAAAGCAGGTGTTAATAATATAACACCTGCTTTTCGTCATTGTGCGGCAATAATCGACATTATATATTTACTCAATTATTAATTTGTGTTAATATGAAATTGCTAAAAGTAAAAATATTACTGCTTTGTAATTTATCTCTGTATGTTTAGCGAAATATGGTAATAGATGCAGCAAGGGGTGGAAGTTTGAATAGCAACAGCGTATTTCAAGGGGACTATGTAAGTTTACTTAGAAACATCAGCAAAACAGCATTAAATCCGGCCAGTAATATTATAGAATTATTAGAAAACACGTTGAGGGTTATGGGGGACAGCTTAGGTACTAATCTATGTGCTATTTACGAAGCCAGTAGGTCTGATGGCTTTCGTTTTATGTGCGGATACAAGCTGGAAAGCTCTTGTGAAGCGGATTGTCTAATACAATTAGTCAGAAAACATGCTGAAGATTCGCTTCAAAATCATAAAATTACATTTACACATATAGAGGGCTCTAAGCTATTGTATATAATGCCATTAATCACGGATAGAACCCTTGGTGTTATAATACTGGGCTTTAATAATGAAATACATACGAATGAAATGGAAATCCTAGCGTCAATTAGTGACATATTATCTACCACTATTGATCGTTTTTTTCTACAGCAGCAAATAAGCCGGCAATATTTCAGCACTGTAAAATCTTTAGTAGTAGCAATAGAGGCCAAGGATGTATACACACAAGGTCATTCTCAAAGAGTTTCTGAATATTCCAAGATCATTGGCAGACATTTAATGCTTAAGGATGAAGTTATTAAAGAAATAGAGATAACTGGCTTGGTGCACGATGTTGGCAAAATAGGTGTCAGTGACCAGCTTCTTACCAAACCTAATAGATTAACAGATGCTGAATTTGATTCAATTAGTCAGCATCCTGAAATAGGGGTCAAAATATTGCAGCCTCTCAATGTTTCTGAAAACGTAATGCTTGGTACCTTTCTGCATCATAAGAGGTATGATCTCAAGGGTTATCCCTTAGAAGCCGGCATAGACAAGCTTCCATTGATACCTGCAATAATAGGAGTTGCAGATTCCTTTGATGCAATGACCTCTGAGAGAAGCTACAAAAAAGCAATGACAAAACAAAATGCAGTAGCAGAACTAAAGCTGTTCAGGGGCACACAATTTCATCCCGACATAGTCGATATCGTTGAAGAGCTTATTGACTCTAACAAGCTATAAATAAATTTAAAAAGAGAAGTAACGATACTTTAAAGTATCGTTACTTCTCTTTTTCATATCATATATTTCTTTTATAAATAAATATTTATAGTATTGACACCAAATGAGAAAAGTGATATATTGATATTGATAATCAATATCAATAAAAAGGGAGGAAAAAAATGCAAAGTTTAATCATTACATTGAGAGAAGGAATTGAAGCGGCATTGGTCGTTGGTATTATCCTTACATACTTAAGCAGAACAAAACAGGATTATTTAAAAAGAAACGTTTATTGGGGAGTAGGAATATCGGTGGCTCTAAGCATTTTAGTTGCCGTTGTATTCCAGCTTATTAACTTTGACCCGGAAAATGAGGTTTTAGAAGGTACAATGTTTTTGATAGCAGGAATATTTGTGCTTTCATTAATAATTTGGATGAATAAGACATCAAAAAATATGGGGAAGGAAATAAATGAGCGTTTAGACGCTATTGTAGAAAAGAAAAAGGGGCAGGCATTAGGGATATTTCTTTTTACAGTCTTTATGGTGTTCAGGGAGGGTGTTGAAACAGTAATATTCATATTCACTCTTGCCAGCGGTTCCTCTACAGCTTCCAGCATAATCGGGGCGGTTTTCGGTATAATCTTAGCAGCAGCTTTTGCCTACATATTCATAAAGGGAAGCTCAGGCATTGATATTTCTAGATTATTCAAGGTTTTAAATATTATCCTGTATCTGCTTGTAATAAGGCTGTTTGCAGGAACCATACATGAGTTCGGTGAGGTGCAGTTTATTCCGCTAAAACCTGCAGCAGCCTCAATAATAGGCTTTATTGTAAGAGATAATTCACTATTGATTGTCTCGATAATACTGGTTACTATACCTCTACTGATGATGGTTTTCAGCAAGGCGAAGAAGGACTTCGGACAACTTGCAGGCGTGGATAAGAGACGCCGCCTGGCAGAATTGAACCTACAAAGAAACTTCAAAATAGCAGCTATTACACTTATTGTTATTATGGATATTTTACTTGGATATGAATTTGTAGGAGCTGTTACTAAAAAAGTTATTGATCCGATACCCCTGAAGATTGAAGTTGTTGGCGGCGTAGTAAAGGTACCCGTGGCAAATCTGGGAGATAGAATATTGAATAAATTTTCTTATGTTACTGATGACAACGTAAATATACGATTCATGCTGATAAAGCGAGCAGACGGAACCATCGGCAGCGGATTTGATTCATGCCTGGTTTGTGGTAGCAAAAAGGGTGGATATTATCAGGAACAGGGAGACACAGAAACAGTAATATGTAAAAATTGCAATGCTCCGATACCTATTCCTACAATAGGCTTCCCGGGAGGCTGCAATCCTGTGGAACTCAAATATGAGATAGAAAATGACAATGTAGTAATCAAAGAGGCAGATTTATTAGCACAGAAAAAGGATTTTTAGGTGAAACAAAATGATTATTAGGATGGCAAGGAAGTCCTTTAAAATAAGAAGAAAAAGGATGCTGCTTGCAATATTGTCGGTGACCATGGGGGCGCTTCTTATAGCCTCCATGCTCAATGTTTACCGAAATATTGAAGCGGAAATGAGCAAACAGCTAAAAGCTTATGGACCCAACATTATTGTTGTGCCTAAGGGCAGCGATTTACGGCTGGAGGTAGGGGGAGTTCCACTAAAGCCTCCCTCAGCATCCAGTTATCTTGATGAAGGGGATCTGTATAAAATCAAAAAAGTTTTCTGGAAATACAATATAGCGGATTTTGCACCTGTACTGAACGTGTTTGCTGATATGAACGGTGAGAAGATTCCTGTTATAGGGACATATTTTAATAAGACTATTGATGTACCCGGGGAAGCCTTCGAGTCGGTAACTACGGGAATAAAAAATCTATACCCATGGTTAGAGGTAGAGGGCAAGTGGACGTCAGACGATGATTTGAGCTCGGCCATGGTAGGAAGAGAAATTGCAGAAAAATATAATTTGAATGTCGGGGACAGTATAACGGTTAGTTATGAGAACAAGCCTTTTACTTTTGTTTTAAGTGGTATCATAAAGGGCGGATTTACTGAAGAAAACACTTTGTATATACCACTCGGCAAGGCACAGCAGATTGTAGGGAAGACGGGTGCAGTTTCGAAGATAGAGGTCAGCTCCTATATAGTACCTGATGATGCCCTTGCAAAAAAAGATAGAAGCGAAATGACTCAGGATGAATTTATCAAGTGGTACTGTACGCCGTATATAGATGCAATTGCTTATCAGCTTGAAGAGGTAATAAATAATGGTGATGCAGTGCCTATAGCTCAAATTGCTTCAGCTCAAGGAAATTTATTAAAGAAGATTACTATGATGATGCTGTTTTTAACCTCATTAACTCTGTTTATTTCTGCGTTGGGTGTGGCAGCTACCATGACGGCTTCGGTTTTTGAAAGAAGAAAGGAAATAGGAATCATGATGGGTGTGGGGGCAAATTCCAGGCAGATTATTGGTATTTTTGCTATTGAAATGATGTTTGTAGCCTTAATAGGCGGAGCTATGGGATACGTTATTGGACTGGGATTATCCTATGTAATATCCAATGTAGTGTTTAATGTAAGCTTTACCTTTGATATAG
>MGOS01000048.1:2646-10936 GCA_001797185.1 Clostridiales bacterium GWB2_37_7 | reverse complement strand
CTGTATTGCCTTATTGCCTGCTATATTTGCAATTACAGCTGTATCATATTGCCGAAGATATGGCAGCTCATGCTCTATGAACGCTTCTACACCGGGGTTTTGCAGCCCTACACTGTTCAGTATGCCCGCTGGTGTTTCTGCGATTCTTGGTGCTTTGTTGCCTTCTCTTGGCTTTAGAGTCAAACCTTTAACCACAACCGCTCCCAATTTGCTCAAATCATAATACTCACTGTATTCCTTGCCAAAACCATAGGTACCGGAAGCTGTCATTACTGGATTCTTCAGCTTCAAGCTTCCAATGTTTACTTCCAAATTAAACATCAAAGATTACCTCCTTTGCATTAAAAACAGGGCCATCCTTGCAGGCCTTCTTATAATGCCATTCTCCATCGACCTCTTTGATCTTACAAGCACAGACCAAGCATGCGCCAATACCACAGCCCATACGTTCCTCAATAGATACGTAACATTCTACGTTGTTTTTACAGCAAATATCCATTACACATTGCATCATGACTTTAGGCCCGCAGGTGTAAATTACATCATAATCAGTTATTCGCTTCTCAAGTTGTTCTGTTATATAGCCAATATTGCCATAGCTGCCATCTTCAGTGGTTACATAAACATTTCTACAGCTTTGCTCAAAAGCCTCCGTTTTATAATTGCAATTCCTAAAGCCTAAATATGCATCGCAGTCGGATATGTTCTTTGCCAACTCCAATAACGGTGCAGTTCCAATACCGCCACCTACCACAGCACATTTTTTATCTGTAAATATCGGGAAGCCTTTTCCCAAGGGTCCCATTACATCTATACATTCCCCTGATTCAATCCTGGACATTTCTTCAGTCCCCTGTCCAACTACATGATAAACGATCGCAAAGGTGCCAGCAGCTTTATCAGCATAGTGTATGCTGATAGGCCTGCGCAACAAAGCAAAGCTGCTTGATTTTACTTTAATGTGTACAAATTGTCCCGGCATCGCAGCAGCAGCAATCTTATCTGATTGTAGTATCATCTCGAAAATCCCGGCTGCCAGCTCTTTGTTTTGCATGATTTTACAAATTTCACTAACCATTTTTACACCTACCAAGCTAATTTATTGCTTTTTGATAATTCATGGTTTATATCATCCCGCATCATGATTGCCGCCGCTCTTGCCGCCTCAGCAAAATCTTTCTCACTGTATTTTCCACTATACTCCTTGAATTTATATGCGGCAATGATCCCTCTGGAGGAATTCACAATAGCGCCCAGCCCATCTTCGTTAAAGCAGTCAACCACATCTGCTGCAGTACCTCCTTGTGCTCCATACCCAGGAACCAGAAAATAAGTGTTTTGCATGATATTGCGAAGCTTAGCCGCTTCTTCTCTATAGGTTGCACCTACAACCGCTCCTACAAAGTTATAGCCATGACTTCCAACATATGGCTTGCCAAGCTTTACAACCAAATCTGCCACATGCTCATAAATTGATTTTCCATTGCAGCTTAAATCCTGAAGCTCACCGGAGGATTTGTTTGAGGTCTTGACAAGCACAAATATTCCCTTGTGATTTTCACTGCAATGCTTAATAAAAGGCTCTAAGGAGTCCGTTCCTAAATAAGGATTTACCGTAACAAAATCTGTATTGAATGAATACTCCTGATTTCCTAGATAAGCTTCTGAATAGGCTTCTGCAGTAGAACCAATGTCTCCCCTTTTTACATCACTTATCACCATAAGACCTTTGGATGCTGCATAATCACAGGTTTGCTGAAAGCACTTCAAGCCCTCGATGCCATATTGTTCATAAAAAGCAATTTGTGGTTTAACTGCCGGCACGATATCATAGATACTGTCTATCAGCTCTTTATTGTAAGCTAAAAATGACTTGGCTACGCCCTCTGCAAAACCGCTGGACTGCGCTGTTGCAGCTTCTCGAATATAAGCAGGTACATAGTCTAATCTTGGATCTAAGCCCACTACGGTATGGTTTTGACATTTAATTATTCTCTCTATTAGCTTATCAATTATCATTGTTTATCCTCCTTACTATATACGATCTTTCCTTCAACTATTGTATATACAACCTCACCTTTGTAGCTTCTGCCATGAAAGGGAGTGTTTTTTCCTTTTGAAACCATGGTATTCTTATCTATTATTATGTCCTTTTTTAGATCTATCAGCACTAAATCAGCAGTTTTTCCTACTGCTATCATGCCCTTGTCTATGCCCAGTATCCGACTGGGATTATAGCTCATTTTGACAACCAGTTCCTTAAGAGTCAAAATACCTGAGTTCACCAGCTCTGTATAGCAAACGGCAAAAGCCGTTTCTATTCCTGATATGCCGTTGGCTGCTTTGATAAAATCCGTACCCTTCTCCGTTTCATGGTGTGGTGCATGATCTGTCGCTATTGCATCAATTGTTCCATCCTTAACAGCTTCCTTCATCGCCTCTACATCCTTAACGCTGCGCAAGGGTGGATTCACCTTGCAGTCCGTAAAGTCTTGTACAATGATATCTTGGCTTAAAGCTATGTGATGAGGCGTTACCTCGCAGGTGACCTTTATGCCTCGTTTCTTGGCATCTCTAATGATATCAACTGCCCCTTTTGTACTTACATGGGCAATATGAATTTTGAAATCTGCCTCAGCTGCCAGCATACAGTCTCTCATAATCGGAAGTTCCTCAGAAAGATTTGAAATACCCGGCAATCCAAGTTCTTTTGCTTTATAGCCTGCGTTGATCACTCCACCCTTTACCAGATTGTGATCTTCACAATGGTCTATAATAAGCGCTCCATTTTCCTTCGCCTTCAAAAGTGCCTCCAATAATAAGTTGTTGCTGCTTACAGGTTGGCCATCATCAGAAAATGCGATGCAATGATCTCGAAGTCCTTTCATATCTGTTAGTTCCTGACTTTGCTGTTTCATTGAAACAGCTGCTATTGGCAAAACATTAACCAATGCATCCTTCTTAATTATTTCCAACAGCTTATTCAAGGTGGCGGCATCGTCTACTACCGGTTTGGTATTAGGCATACAGTATATGGTAGTGTAACCACCCTTGGCAGCCGCTGCTGTGCCGGATGCCACGGTTTCCTTATATTCAAAACCCGGCTCCCTTAAATGACAATGCATATCCACCAATCCCGGCAGCAGAGTCAATCCAGACCCATCTATAATCTCATCAGCTGGCTCTTGCAGCCCAATTCCGATTTTCTCTATCACACCATCAACAATCAGAATATCACTGTCTTTTGGATAATCAGCAACAGCATCAACGATACATGCTCCTTTAATTAATATTTTCATATAAATTCCTCCCTTCATATTTTACAAAAAAAGAGAGCAGCAAATACTACTCTTCTTCTGCGATGGACACCCCATCCTTATTATCTATTTCATTAACCATAACGACAACGATCTCGTTTTTGGAGGTAGGCACGTTTTTGCCCACGAAATCTGCTCTGATAGGCAGTTCCCTGTGCCCTCTATCTACCAATACAGCAAGTTGAATACTACTGGGTCTGCCTAGATGCACAATTGCGTCCATGGCTGCTCTAACTGATCTTCCTGTATATAATACATCATCAACCAATATTACAATCTTATCAGTAATGCTGAAATCAATTCTTTGCTTAATGCTCTGTGATGATTTCTTATCATCATCTCTGTATTCCCCTATGTCAACCATGCCAACCGGAAGCAATACGCCTTCTATCCTATTAATCTTTTCAGCCAAGCGATGTGCCAAAGGAACACCCCTTGTTTGTATACCCAATAATACGATGTCTTCAACGCCTTTATTCTTCTCAATTATTTCATGAGAAATTCTAGTCAGTGCCCTGTCTAAAGCTTTTTCATCCAAGATTTCTGTTTTCAGCTTCATAATCACGCCTCCATTATAAAATGAAAATAAAAAAAATAACTGCCATAGGCAGGTATAGGCATAGAACTATGATATTCTATAACCCTTCCTTGCCTCACAGGGCTAGATTAAAGGTTTATTGAAGAAAATTTTATCATATTTGCAAAATATTGTCCAGTCTATTTTCTTATCTTATTGAGAATGTTTGTAAAATACTCCGGCAAAGGGGCTTCAAACTCCTTGTATTCACCTGTACGGGGATGTATAAAACCTAAAATCCTAGCATGCAGCAGCTGCCCCTGTGTCTCAAAACGCTGCTTTTTATAGCCATAAACCGGATCTCCAACAATTGGATGCCCTATATGCGCCATGTGAACTCTTATTTGATGTGTTCTACCCGTTTCCAAGCGTGCTTCAATCAAAGTATAATTATCAAATCGTTCTATGACAGTATAATGTGTTACAGCCCTTTTTCCATTTCTGGACACCACAGCCATTTCCTTGCGATCCTTTGGATTTCTGCCTAACATAGTCTCAATCCTGCCGCTGTCAGTTTTGACTCTGCCTTCTACCAAGGCATTGTAGCAGCGGGTTATACTGTGCTCCTTCAACTGCTCAGAAAGAGAGACATGAGCCTCATTATTTTTGGCAATGACAATTATACCCGAGGTATCCTTGTCAATTCTATGGACAATCCCAGGTCTCAACACACCATTTATACCTGATAAATTGTCACAATGGCCAAGCAGCGCGTTTACAATTGTTCCGCTATAATTACCATGAGCAGGATGTACCACCATGCCCTGTGGTTTGTTTAAAACAATTACATCCTCATCCTCATAGACAATATTTAAATCTATATCCTCTGCAACCACTTCTAAAGGTATGGGATCAGGTATATGAACCTGCACACCATCACCGATTCGAAGCTTGTAATTTGACTTTGATGGTTTTTCATTTACCAAAATGTCTTGCTGCTCAATTAACTTTTGTATGTAAGAACGTGATTGACCTTCAATATTTTCAGATAAAAAAGCATCTAGTCGCTTATTGACCTGTTCTTCTTTAACTATAAATTTAATTTTATCCATATCCAATCCTTTTATAACATATCTTCTTTTGTAAATAATATAGCAAGGCTTAAGGCAATTGCGCCCACAACTACTCCGGAGTCCGCAATATTAAAAACCGGTGGAAAAAAGCTGAAATGTACAAAATCAACTACATAACCCAATCTTATTCTATCTATAAGATTACCTATTGCTCCGCCAAATATAAGGGATAAGCAAACTGTAAAGAAAACATATTTCTTCCGCATTTTGAAAATAAAAAATAACACAGCTGCTGCAATAATACTTGTAGAAATGATAAAAAACAGTGTTTTATTTTGAAACATTCCAAAGGCAATACCAAAATTCTCTACATAAGTGAATTCTAGGAAGCCAGGAATCACATTATACTCTCCAATAGGCATAAGTTTCGTCAATGTTAAATACTTAGTAAATTGGTCTAATGCTATAATCGCTGCAATAATAAATATTGGATACACGCTCATTCCCCCTAATGCAATTTATTCTACTAAATTATAGCATAAGCCATAAAAAATAGCACCTTTTCCCAAAGAAATAGGCATGTTATACATGCCTAAAGGCTGATGATAAAGAGTACTAAAAGCAAAAGCATGATATACTCTCTATTTAATCTGATTCTTGAATCGTGTATTGCTTACTTGATCTACATCCTCCACATATCCAAAGCTATCCTCGTGGTCAAAATTATTGTCTGACATTCTGACATTGTAATCATTGAGCGCTTGCCATGTATCCTCTCCATCAAAGCCCACTTCATCCTCCAACGTCATATCTCGGAAGGAAAAGCCTAGATTTGGCATAACCTGTTCCTCTATAGGTCTGACTTCTTCCTCATCGTTTATTTTCTGCTCGTAATTGTTCTCACAAAGGATGCAAAATCTTGCATGGGGCAATATTTCCAATCTATCCTCTTCAATTGACTTATGACAAGCTTCACATTCACCGTAACTGCCATCATCAATTTTTTGAAGCGCCACATCAATCTCACTTAACATATACTTGTCATTTGTTCGAAAGGATTGGTTTACCTCAGCTTCATAGGTTTCTGTACCCATATCCCCGGGATGATTATCGTAGGAAGAAAGCTCACTGGTTGCATCTCTAAGTGACACATCCATACCCAGTCTGTTATCAAACAAGGAATGTTCTCTTTCCTTTTTCTCCTCATTTAAAAGCCCTTGAAAATGCTTCAACTTGTTATTATCCAAAATATCAGCTCCTTATTATTGCATTAAATTATCTTGCACAATCTTTACTATCTCAGATATAAAACTACCTATTATCGGTATATTCAACAATACCGCCTGCCTTAATAAGTATAAAACCAATGCTCCCAAAATAGTAAATCCTATTGCCATTCCAAATCCTCTGGCCAAGCCTGCCAAGAAATTGTTGAATATCATCGCTTTGGGCTTTGACATCATAGCAACGTAATCCCCTATTTTTGCTTTCTCCAGCATTAGAGATATTTTCTCCAGTCTACCTTCCAGCTCTTTAACTTCAGTATTGTTTATATCCATATATGCGCCTCCTGAAGTTCAAAAAAATAACACCATGTAGAATCTTCATGATGTTATTTTCTTATTATTTAATTAAAAATATTCATTTTAAAATTATAGGCAGCCTTCTCTAATATCTAAGAAATGCTCCTTTACCTGGTTTATTCTTTTAATCAAAGCTTCAAAATCATCAAAACTTAAGCTCTGATCTGCATCAGACAATGCACAGGCAGGATCGGGATGCACTTCAACCATGATGCCGTCAGCTCCTACCGCCAATGCAGCTAAGGACATAGGCAGCACCAAATCTCTAACACCGGTACCATGGCTGGGATCGACAATAACAGGTAGCTTGCAAAGCTTCTTTAGAATAGGAACCGCTGCCAAGTCCAAGGTATTCCTTGTCATATTTTCAAAGGTTCTGATGCCTCTTTCACATAGAATAATCTTATCATTTCCCTCTGCCGCCATATATTCAGCAGCCATTATAAAGTCCTCGATCGTAGCAGCCATACCACGCTTTAGCAATATAGGCTTGTCTGTTCTACCCACTTCTTTAAGCAGAGAAAAATTCTGCATATTACGCGAGCCTATTTGAAACATATCAACATAGTTATATATTCTCTCTACATCTCTTGGGTCCATAACCTCTGATACGACCGGTATATTAGCCTTCTCCGAGGCGGACTTTAACAGATCAAGACCTTCCTCCTTCAGACCTTGGAAAGAATAAGGTGAAGTACGGGGCTTGAAGGCTCCGCCTCTTAACATAGCAGCACCCATGCTTTTAACATGCTGCGCTGTTGAAATAATCATCTCACTGTTCTCTACAGAGCACGGTCCTGCAATTATAGTAAAATCGCCATTGCCGATTATAATATCTTTAATTTTTACACCCTTGTTTTTATCAACATCTTTTGCAATATATCTTATGTCCATATTTATCCTCCTGAATAAAAGACCTTTCATCATGTATTATCCCACATTTTCCACATTAATTCTACAAATTATAAAAAAAGGCTTCTTGCAAACATGATAATTAAGGACCATTAAATGCTGTGAGGTCAAGTTTGTTAAGGTAGATTTATACTTTCCCCTGCATTATAAAAACTCTTCCATATAAATGAAAGAGTTTTTATTTCTACAGATCCTTTAGATTAACATTTAGAGTTTCTAATTCTGATTCAAGTAGAGTTCTAAATCTTGTCTTAAATACTTGAACCTCTTTCCTTAGGTTTTCATATTCTCTATGAATACCTACAACACTGTTGTTTGCTTCTTCAACGATTCTCTTGGCTTGCTCTTCTGCTTCTCTTATAATGACTTCTGATTTCTTTCTTGCATTTACAACAACCTCTTCTGCTGTTGTTTGAGCAACAATCAATGTATTTTGAAGTGTTTTCTCCATTAAACTGTAGCTATCCACCTTTTCATTGATTACAGAAAGCTTATCCTTCAGCTCACCATTTTCTCTATATAGTCTCTCAAAATCGGTTACAACCTTATCTAAGAACTCGTCTACTTCTTCTTCCTTAAAGCCTCGCATAACCTTTTTAAATTCTTTATTATGTATTTCCATTGGGGTTAACATGATTCCAACCTCCCTTAAACAAGCTTCTTTATAGTTATTTTTATTCTATCTTTTTTTGTGTTCCCTGATATTGCCTCCAATATAATTCTACCTTTTCCACGCAACGAAATAACATCATTTTGTTTAATCACTTTTGAGGTAAGATCCTTTTCTTCCCAGTTAATTCTCACTCTGCCGGATTTGATAAGCTCGGCAGCCTTTGTACGTGCAAGTCCAAAACCTGCACTTATAATACTATCTAATCTTAAGGAGGC
>MGOS01000048.1:0-2637 GCA_001797185.1 Clostridiales bacterium GWB2_37_7 | reverse complement strand
ATTGATAACTTTCGAATCTTCCTCTATAGCTGTTACTTGCTCAGCAAGCTGCAATTTAACGGGAATATTCCCTATTCTTTCAATGTTGTTCAGTATGTAACCTGACACTTCTATACTGCATACAACATAGGCTGAATCCCCCTGCAGCATAATATCACCAAGCATTTCTCTTTTTATACCGGCACCTATGATGCTTCCTAATAAATCTCTATGTGTTGGCTTTTTTGCACTTTTGCTGTACCAGGAAAACTCTAAAATCTGATATGGCTTCTCGATTTCAGCCGCATCATAATCTTCATGATATATAATGTATAGCTTTCTTTCACTGTTCTGAAATCCGCCTTCTGCATAATAAGCTATATCTGCTTCCCTTTTTAACAGATCCGCTGCCAAACTCTGCTGCTTTGGGTCCAAAAAAACGGTAGTCTTATAAGTAAAATTCTTTTTACAATATTCTACTGTATCAAGGATTTTATTTGCCAGCAGCCTATCATCATAGTCAGCATATTTATCAATAACTCTGCTTTTATCCAAAACCTACAGCTCCTAAAAAAATAGTCTTACTAAAGCATAAGTAAGAGGCTGTACAATGTATTGTATGCCAAGCATAGCAATTAAAGGTGACAAGTCTACCATTTCAAAATGAAGATTAAGCCTGTTTGCAAGCTTTCTAAAAGGCTCAAGAATAGGTTCCGTCACATTAAATAGCAGAACTATATATTTGTTATTGGGATTGTACCTCGCCCAAGAAAGAACAACCCTAATTACAAGCAGTATGTTTATCAGCTGAAAAAATACACTTAATGATCTAATAAGTAAATATTCCATTTCATCACTCTCATTCTTTTATTATTGAATCTATTTTAACCAACTGAAAATTCCTTCCAAATCGAAATCTTCCTTACCAAGACCATTTTTAAGATTACCTAAAATGTCCACATTTGATGGAGCTACTATTACTATGCCGTTTGAAACCTTTTGAATTGTACCATCCAAGGCAAACACTGCTCCACTGATAAAATCAACCATTCTTCTGGCAACATCCTTATCGATGTTTTCGAAGTTGATTATGATCGGCTTTTTACTTTTTAAATTGTTGCAAATATCTTGTACTTCATCATAGTTAGTAGGCTCAACTACAACAACCTTCATTGGCAACGAAGCAGAATGCAAATTTACAACATTATTCTTCTTAACCGAAGTTACAGATTCAATCTGAGGCTTTGTAGAGGTCGCAGCAATTTCCTGCTCCTCAGGCTCTTCCTCAATATTATCGCCTATTCCCATGAAATATAACACTTTATTAAAAAAATTTGAACTCATTCACTATACCCCCAATTAATCTAAAAATAAACTACTTATTATAATTGCGTTTTCCAAATATTGCAGTCCCTATTCTAATCATATTGGAACCCTCTTCTATAGCAACTTTGTAATCATTGCTCATTCCCATTGATAAATGCTTCAAATCTGTATTAGGTAAATTCATTTGAGCCAGTTCATCAAATTTTTTCTTAAGCTGCCTAAAAACAGGTCGCACCCCTTCGGGGTCTAAATCATAAGGTGCTATAGTCATCAAGCCCTTAACACGTATGTTCTCAAATTCAGAAATGCTTTTTACAAAATCTACTGCTTGTTCCAAATCTATACCGAATTTTGTATCTTCTTCGGCTACATTGATTTGTACTAACACATCCTTTATTAAATTGTTCTTTTCTGCTCTTTTATTTATTTCTTCTGCTAATTTAATACTATCAACAGAATGGATAAGTTCTACTTTATCTATTATATATTTTACCTTATTGGTCTGTAAATGCCCAATAAGATGCCATTTAACATTTCTGTCCACTGCATCGTATTTATCCATAATTTCTTGAACCTTATTTTCACCAAGATTTGCAATTCCACAGCCTACAGCATAGTTTATTTTGTCAGTATCTACAGTCTTTGTAACTGCTATTAAGGTTATATCCTCTGCATTTCTACCATAGCTTTGGCAGATTTGATTAATTTCTTCTTTAATTTCGGCTATATTTACTTGTATATTTTCCAAGTTTCTTCACTCCTTTAAAAAGCACCTGGCAGCAATTGATTCTCTTTAACCTTATTTATTGTTGTAATGACTCTGTCATAGGGTTTAAGCTCATAGTTTTTACTGTCATAGCCCTTATCTCCCTTGACAAGATTCAATACCAGGACTTCTTTATCATTGGATATTGAGATCTTAACAGGTGCAAACCTTGCGATGCCATTTCTTTCTATAAGTACACCCAAAAGTCCCTCTTTTTCCGTGATACTTTTTTTAGGCACGATCAAGCCTTCACTATACTCTGTTATTATCTCAACATTTGCTGTTCTAATTCTTTGAAAATCCTTTAGCTGCTCATCTGTTCTAACTACGATGAGGTTTCCCTTTTCAGTACCTTCATTGAAATACTTCAAGGTACCCTCTACTACTGTATCGCCATAGTCTTTGAATCTCACCCGTATGCTATTACCTAAATCTTTCTCTGTAACATTCCCCACGGGTATTACAGCAGCTATATACCACTCAAAGTTATCTACTACCTTGACTCCCTCTATATTTTCTTCATTTTTCTTTTTCTCTACATTATTGATTGCCTCAACTATTTCTTG
>MGOS01000047.1 GCA_001797185.1 Clostridiales bacterium GWB2_37_7 | reverse complement strand
CTATCTTTCTAAGAAGGTAATGTGCTCGGTCTGTCGTGTAACGTTCCGCACTCACAACGCCTCTGAGCCGGACCCCAAAGCCCTTCCCCCTAGCGGTGCTCGTCACCCGGCGAAGAGGTGTGGCAATGTAGTACAAGCTACTTGCCAAAAGCATGACTTAAATCCTTTCTCAACTTATTATTTGTCCTCGAACAACGGGAGTGCATTGTTATATGGCGTAGACCTGCTATTTGCTTCACGCTTCCAGAATGAATTGGCATTCATATAATCATTAAGACTTCTTATAAAAAAATTTCTAAATCCGCCTATAACACCTAATTTCTCGCTCTGCCTATCCTCTAAATCATAATAATATTTGTTACTTTTCATCTCTACAGACAATGAGTCTAAAGGAAACCCTTCTCTATATTTAACATGTGGTTTATCTACAATATAAAACTTTTCTGAATGTATATCTTTTCCATCATATTTATAAATACTATCTTTGTCCATTACTAAGCATATTGAATTCTTATAATATGCAGTTAACTTACCGCCATATCTTGATGCTAAATTACTATAGTAACTAAGCATTTCACTGTATGTTAGTTCGTTACCATGAATTCTTTTTATAAATACCCCAGGTTGATCATGTACGCTAACATCTTCAAAATATAGTCCCGAATCACAAGAAAACACAGGTTGTTTAATCTGTTCAAAATAAGAAATAGCCTTTAGTGTTGCGTTTGATAATGGATCTTTCCCGTTCTCTTCAGCTTCAATTAGTTTCATATCAAGTGTTCCAAGTCCAGCTATATTGATATTCAATCCATCTAGCATCTTAATCAAGCTTACCAACTTAGATGGATTATTTGTTCCGTATATTAAATTCATAAAATCAATCCCTTTCTCTTCAGTAAACAGAAACCAACAGGTCTATGTCATATAACGTTCCGCACTCACGACGCCTCTGAACCGGACCTCAGAGCCCCACTCCTTGGCGGTACTTGTCACCCGGTGAAGGGGTGTAACAATCCACCACACCCTGATGGTACTCGCTTAGATAATTAATTCTATAGCAAATGTTTATAAAACCACGAACAACGGGAGTGCATTGTTATATGGTGGACCGAGCCCGCAAAGGCTTGCCCGAATCAAATATCACGGATTCACTATAGATTCGTAATATATAAAGTTTGCGAATCATTATTCTTTTAACTTCATCATCAAACATTCCGTTATACCTTTTCTGTATAAGTCAGGTATATCACCAATTATTGAATATCCTATATCTTTGTACAATCTTTTTGCATCTGGATTAAAATCAGATACTACTAAAAATAGTTTTGAATATTTTTTATAATAAACATCCTCAATAAATTTTAAGAGTATTTTTCCTATTCCCTGACCACGACTTTCACTTTTGACAGCAATAATATGTATATAAGGACACGTATGAAAGATTCCATTTAATATAACCCATACAAATCCCTTACATTTGTTATTTTTGTCTATTGCGACATATATATCGTTTTCATTAAATCCTTCTTCTAATGCTTTTCGAGCTTTTCCCTTTTCTGAAAAATATCTTTTCCCCAGTTCTGAATTTACTAATGCATCCTCGCAATCATCTATATAATTTATACTTCCCTTTATAACTGTTATTTCCATATAAAATACACCCCCCTAATCTTAAGTTTACTTCGCAATATTCTACTAAAGCGAACAATTACTCTAAAAAGCCCTACTTATTATAAAATACCTAGTGACAACTCCTACTGCTCGGTCTGTCTTATAACGTTCCGCACTCACGACGCCTCTGAACCGGACCGCAGAGCCCTTCTTCTTTGGCAGCGCTTGTCGCCGGTGAAGGGGTGTGCTATGTTGTGGCAATTGATTATTTACCACTAACAACGTGAGTGCATTGTTATATGGTGGACTGAGCCCCGCAGAGACAAGAGCAGCACGGATGCTGCGATCTTAAATTCAATCAGCTAGGATTAAACAAATATTGTGTTTTATTGCTCAGAATGCAGTCTCAAAAACTTGCCTCGTTATATTAACTTGCTTTTATATCTAACAAAATAGTCATCATATATAACTAGCTTCCTATTAATAGGATAATACCCCTTTTGTACCAATGAACCGATTCGTTCAATTGCAATTGGAATTGCTTTTGTAAGGATAGCTTCAACATCGAAGACTTCATAGAAATTTTCATTAGCAATTTCTAAAATCTCGCTAAAAATAGCTTGATTTTCATAATTGCTTTGCAAATCTACTCGTAATATTCCATAATGATTAAATTCATCGTCTGCAATTCTATGAAACATCTCGATTGTGCCAATCTTTTCACTTGTATCATTCAACATTATTGTCCATCTCACAAAATACTTGTTTTTATAGGAAAAATTCCAGAAATCAATTGCTTTTTTCATTCTCTCAATCGTTGAGTAGTGAAAATTATCTCCATTGCAATTATCTGAATTAAAAAAAGGTACCGCATTTTCATCAGAGTAACATTTCAATAATTCATGAGCATCCTCAATGCTTGTTTTCCTTAATGCAATAAGTTTCTTTTTATACTCTGGGCATTCTTCATATATATCTTTCACCATCAAAACCTCCCCTGTTAGATAAATATCGTAATTATATAATCTTAATCAGCAACTGCTTTTATCAAAGACTTCGTTTCCTATATAATTATATACTTACATAATCCCTTCCTAAAACACGCGACACGATGTTACGACTTCTGCTCGGTCTGTCATATAACGTTCCGCACTCACGACGCCCCTGAACCGGACCCCAGAGCCCCTCTCCTTGGAGGTGCTTGCCACCCGGTGAAGGGGTGTAACAATGCACCACTAGCTATTGGTAGTTGGTTAGATTATTGATTCTCAATCAACTTATAACTTATCCTCGAACAACGTGAGTGCATTGTTATGTGGAGTACAACGCCCCGCAGCGACAAGAGCCGCATGGATGCGGCGGCCTTAAAGATAAAGTATTAACAAAATACTCATCCCCTATGGTTTAGCGTATTTATTCATTGCATGTAATACTACTTAATTGCTCCACCATGAAACATACACTCATATATCTTCTTATCATTCAAAAATATTTCTTCGAAGCCTTCAAACCAATCAAAATCGCCATTAACAGTGCACTTGTAAGAAAAACCATCTTTCTTATACTCGTTTGGTCCTCTATATGGCATTTCTTTCTGAACTTGCGATAGCGCTTCCTTCAAAAAGTCACCATTGAATCCTTCTGCAACAACACGTCCGCAATAGTTCATCGACCAAAACGGAACATCATTTTTCCACAATGCTTCCTCTCCAGCAAACTTTTCTCCTCCCAGATATGTATCTATGTACTTCAAATCGTCTTCTACATATTCTAAGTCATGTGATTTTGGGCGTGATGACACACTCTCTGGTCCTTTTCCTGCATATGTAGCTCTTTTAGCTCTTAGCAAGAACAGCACAACTTCCTCCATGTTCTTCCTCCCCTGAAATAAAGATTTTAGTGATATTTGCATTAACTATTTTATATATTGCTACGATTCACCATAAATGCGACACGATGTCGCGTCCCTATGCGTGGTATTTCACATAACGTCTCACACTCACGACGCGCCTGAACCGGACCCCATAGCCCTTCCCCATGGCGGAGCTCCGCTCCCGGTGAAGGGGTGTAACAAAAGCTCACTATCTTGTAAATGAATATAAGTTACTAGAAATATTGCAAATTGGCAATCCTCCATGAGCAACGGGAGTGCATTGTTATATGGCGGACCGAGTCCCTCGAAGCCTTGCCCTAACATAATACTCTAGCAATAATTGTAGATTCGCAATATATAAATATGACGAAGTAGCACAATATCATATTATGATTATACTGAATAGTTATGCGAGAATGTGTTTCAGCGCATCGAACACTTTAGGACTTGAAACGATTATATTGTTTCCATTAATACATTCAAGAACAGGGTAATTATCTTCATTTTTATAGTGGCCTACCTCCGCTCCAGCTTCAATAGCAATTAATTTTGCAGCAGCAACATCCCAAGGAGATAACTTTCCCTCATAAAATCCTTGCATTCTTCCACATGCTACCCAACATATATCTAAAGCAGGTGAACCTAATCTTCTCAAATCTCTTATATGAGGTAGAACACGCCCTAATCGGCTTATTATTTCTTGAATATCATCTTTCCTATGTGGAAAACCAGTTCCAATCACACAACTTCTTAATTCTGAAACGTCTTTAACACTAATCCTATTGCCATTAAGAAACGCCCCTGAATTTTCTGAAGCATAATACATTTCATCAAGGAATGGATTATAAACAACTCCATAGCGGACTTTGCAATCAACTGCATAAGCAATTGATACAGCAACTTGATAGTGGTCGTTTGCATATCCAACAGTACCATCAATAGGGTCAATAATCCATGTAGGCTGCTGCAAAGATTGATTTTTATTCTCATTATCTTCTTCGGATAGAATTTCATGATTACTAAATATCTTATTAATCTCTGCTTTAATGATATCATTTGAGACTAAATCTGCGGTTGTAACAAGTTCATAGCCATCTTTTACAGATTCAGTGTATTGTTTTGCTTCTCGTAGTTCCTTGATTTTCGTTCCCGCAAGTTTTGCTATTCTAATTGCTTCGCTCAATATTATTTCCATTCAAAATCTACCTCCTATGCATAATATAAATTACCTTTAATTCACTTTATTCTACTAAAGTGAACTATTATTCTAAAAACTCTACTTGTGATACAGCGCTTCGTGACAACTCAAAATGCTCGGTCTGTCATATAACGTTCCGCACTCACGACGCCACTGAACCGGACCTCGTAGTCCTTCCCCTTGACGGTGCTTGCCACCCGGTGAAGGGGTGTAATAATACTACACCTGCAGCTGTATCTATACCAAACCCTAATCCACTATAAATTGCACATATCCACGAACAACGGGAGTGCATTGTTATATGGCGGACCGAGTCCCTCGTAGACTTGCCCTAATCATTATGCTTATATTGTGCGTCTACCTACTCTGAATCTCTTGTCTAGCTAAACTATTAACCTTCTTTATAAAATTAGTTTTTGCATATGTATAACCATCTCTATCATGCTCAAATTGAGATTTCAATTCAAGTTTTAGCCTGCCATATTCATCAGCGATATCTGGATGTTTTGATAAATAATATTTAAAATATAATTCATCCCAGTCACCACAATAACGAACATGTATATGAAACACTTGACCTTCAAATCCTTTTGGCGTATAACCTTTTAAAAAGGTTAAATGTGGGGCAGGATTTCTAGGCACCTTATTGTATCCGTACCCAGCAGAAAGCATATTGTTAAAGAGTTGTTCAACATCTGTATCATCTTCAATTTGTAGTAAAATATCAACTGTAGGTTTAGCGATTATATTAGGGATTGATGTACTACCTATATGGTCAATCTGTTTGATATTTGACTTGCCAATTACCTTTTCTAATAGAGATTTTTCTTCAATATACCTTTCTTTCCAGGAAGGATTGTGTTCTTCAAGAATTATAGGAAACAATTGCCACAATTCCTCATTTGTCATTTCTCCCAGTGACTTACTCATATTCATCCCCCTGCGTATAATTTTTATTTCGTGATATCTCTAAATGCTCGGTCTGTCATATAACGTTCCGCACTCACGACACCTCTGAACCGGACCACAGAGCCCTTCTCCTTGGCGGTGCTTGCCACCCGGTGAAGGGGTGTGTTATGTTAGTGACAATTGATAATTCACCGCAAACAACGTGAGTGCATTGTTATAAGAAGCTCCCACCATTTCCTTTTCCTCATTATACTATAATTGTTATATTTTTGATATTTCATTTAAGCATAAGTATTTTTCCTGTTAAAAATCAGCAAAATATAGTATAATTAAGATATGAAAGGGGCGATACTATGCGCGAAAACAACATTAAAAAAATTGTACAAAATGCAAATGCCTCGCTTGAAATGGAAGGCTTAAAACCAAGTAAATTTGCGATAGGCTTAGCAAAAAGACAACTTGCTGGGAGAATTAGCAAAGAAGAAGTTACTCGCTTAATTGCAAAAAAATATATAAGATAATGAAATATAATATTGATGGCAAGTCTACCTATTTTTACAAGAATTCTGATATTTTTGTTAACTACTTCGATGTTAGAGATGAAAATATACTTACTCTAATCGAAACCGATATTACTCTAAATAGAATATCAGAATTAAGTGCTAATCCAATAAAAGGTCGCTTCGGTATAACTCACTTACTAAGAATTCACAAATATATTTTTGGAGATATTTATCCATTTGCAGGCAAAACACGAAATGTAAACATTTCTAAAGGTACAACCCCTTTTTGTAGCTGCGAATATATATATATAAACTTTGAACTAATTTACACTCAATTAAAAAAGGAAAATTTCTTAAAACATCTCGATATCAATATATTCTTTGAGCGGTTAGCCTACTATATGTCAGAAATAAATATGATACACCCTTTCAGAGAGGGAAATGGTAGAACTATACGTGAATATATTAGATGTTTAGCCTTAGTAAATGGTTATGTTATAAATTGGAATTCATTGGATAAAGATCAATTATTAAATGCAATAATAATGTCAGTAAATAAAGATTATTCAAGCCTAAAAGACTGTTTGTACAAATCTATAGAAAAATAATGCAAAATGACTTCATTATATGAGGTCTTATTTTTTTCACAATACTAATCCTACAAATATTCTTCTCCAGAGAACATCTCTGATAGTGGGAGTTTCTTATAACGTCTCGCACTCACGACGCCTCTGAGCCGGACCCCGAAGCCCTACCCCTTGGCAGCGCTTGCCGCCGACGAAGAGGTGTGCTAATCCTATCTCGACTATAATCCTAAACGAACAACGGGAGTGCATTGTTACATGATGGACTGGGTCCCCGGAGGCAGAAGCGAACACGGATGTGAGCTCCCTAAGGATTAACTATCAATTTGCTTCTTATTGCGCTTATTAAGTCCTCTTCACTTCTAATTTGCATTGAAAATACTGTCCCACATGTTCCTACTGCATCTATACTATGACTATCACTTCCGCAAGTCTTTGCCTTTCCGAATCTGTTAGCCCATTTCTCAGCCTTCTCATTTAGATGCCTTGAAGCAAACCCATTCACTACCTCAATAAAGTCAACCGCTTGGACGATTCTCTCAAGTTCCTCTGTTGACTTCACTTGATTCCCAATACACCCATATCTGTCTCTAAACATGTGAGCTATGCCGATTACACCATCTCTCTCATGAACTATCCTGACAAGTTCTAATGGGTGTATGCACTGTTCTTTGACTTCCTCAATATCTAGCAATGTCTTACTCAATGGCAGAACAACAAGCATATCTCCATGGCATGTTGATACTTCAAATCCCCTTAGCACAACGAAATCTGTTAAACTGTCGTGTTTAGATCGATAGTTTTTATAACCTGTTTCAGACTCATGATCCGTAACAAGTACTCCGTCATACCCTTTCTCAATCAGTCTTGTAACTGTATCCTCAAGAGATACTTCACTGCAGTCTGAACCATCGATTGTATGAGCATGCATTTCAATCAGCATATTATTCTCCTTATCTCTACCTATATCGAAAATTCATCTTAATGTGCGACACGATGTCGCACCCTCTGCCCAGTCTTTCATGTAACGTTCCGCACTCACGACGCCTCTGAACCGGACCACAACGCCCTACCCCTTGGCGGTGCTCGTCACCCGATGAAGAGGTGTCTAGTCCTCCATAACCCGGATAGTTCCCACAAACAACGGGAGTGCATTGTTAGCTGATGGATAATGTCCCGCAGCGCCCTACTCAATCAAATTTATAACACTTCTGATACCTATGACATGGTGTATACTTTAATTTATTATATCAGCCAAATTTTCTAGAGAGTTTATGTGAAAATCAGGGGTTTGAAGAAGTGAAACATTATTTGTATTATACAAGCATGTCTTAACTCCTACCGCTTTCCCTCCCAATATCTCACATTCTCTATCACCAATTACCAATGCTGTACTTTTATTAATATTATACTTATCTATTAGGTACTCAAACCCTTCTGGATCTGGTTTGCGCTTAAACCCATACTTTTTTGTAATTACTTCTGTAAAAAAATCTAACATTCCATAATACTGAAGAAACTTTAGTGTTGAATCTCCTCTGTGAGTTAAAATATAGTTCCTACCACCTGATGTAACAAACTGTCTGCATACCTCTACTGCAAATGGAAATGGTCTAACTGTTTCAATCTCAATATCGTTTTTATATTCATTATACTTATCAACGAAAATTTCATCTAACCCGTATAATTCCTTGAAATGTGCAACGGCATAACCTTCAGAAACCTTAATGTGTTTCAATATATTCTCGTATGACTCATAAATACCAATATCTTTGAGTGCCCTTTTAAATGAGTTAACTGTTCCTGGATAAGTGTCAAACAACGTCCCATCAAAATCCCAAATAATATCTTTAATCAAAATCAATCACATCCTAAACTTAAATCCAGAAGATTAATAAATATATTATGTATCATTGTGTTTAAAAAACTAGCTATTAAAATATTACTTTTCTTGTGAATTATCAACATTATCTGTCAGCTAACGTTCCGCACTCACGACGCCTCTGAACCGGACCTCGGAGGCTTTCTCCTTGGCGGTGCTCGCCACCCGGTGAAGGGGTGTAACAATGCACTACAAGCCTCTATATCTTACCTTACTATTAACCACTAGCAGCTTATAGTTTGTACACGAACAACGGGAGTGCATTGTTAGCTGATGTGTGGCGGGCTCCAGCGATATACCCTAATAAGCGTAATGAACTGTTAATTAAACCTTATTATATTAGCAATTAAATATGTTATTTTAACTTCTACTATAGCCTGAAATAGCTGGCTCTAGTATATCGGCAATTAGGTATTTTGCTTCTGCAAAATCTATATTTATTCCAAAACTAATTGTTTTCATACCATAATCAAACAGAATTGTACCTCCGCTCATACCATAAAACTCCATAGTGTTCCTCTTTGCAAAAATCCCCATATTTTCTTTTTCAATAGCTCTCATACTCTTTACATGTAATAATTCATACTCTTTCCTTTTATTGAAAAGTAAAACTCTTTTCTCAATTGTTAAAAACCCATTGTTTATACAGATTACTTCTTTACCAAAGATCATCCATGTAACAATAAATATTGCAAATCCTCCACCTATAGTCCAACCAGCAAGCCAAAATAGCAAAAACGCACTTCCCCCACTAAAGTTCCCCGTTAACAATTCCCTAACCGCAAAAGCTTCCCCAAAAGCCCATCCTCCAAGCCATGCGATCATGAAGAATAATAAAAAAACATTCTTTTTTGCTGGTATTTCTATCTCCAAGTTACTACCAAAACTATTAATCCTTGCATTTCCATTGTTAATTTGTTCTTTCACAATTTGTCCCCCTGTTCTAATTAAAATGCTTATGCTATAATGCCATTTTAATAAATACATTAAGTATAATATATAAATGAAATGGTAAGGAATTGAACTAGATAATCCGCCACATGTCCGATAACGTTCCGCACTCACGACGCCACTGAACCGGACCCCAGAGCCTTGCTCCTTAGAAGCGCTCGCCGCCGGTGAAGGGGTGTCCAATATAGCACAAGTTATTTGCTGAAAGTAAGATACGAGTCCTCTTGCAATTAGCACTTATTCACGAACAACGGGAGTGCATTGTTATATGATGGATGGCGCCGTGAATTTTCAACTATCTATTTTCTCACCTATTCTTTTCAAGCAGTAGGTTTTCCATAATTTTCACATTTTCCTTAATATGTTCAATCCTCTTTGATCCAATAAAATAAGAATCACATTTACTATTAACTAGGAAAGATAAATAGTCTTTAATAGTATATCTATTTAGTGCTTCACCTTGACCTATTGAACCACTTGAATGCACTTCAATTCCATATCTTTTAGCACACTCAACGATTGTAAATTCTTCATCCTTATACCGCTGTGTCTTCTGTGCAACAGGTTCACTCATCTGTAAATTTATAGGTATCATTAGATGCCTAAAATGATGATCCTTAGATACGCAATTAACAATCTCCATCACTTTCTCAAGAGATATATATTTTTTATCATTTGAATTAAGCTGAAATGCTTCCCACGTTGCCATGCCGTATTCCCTTATCTTCCCTTCATCAACCATTCGTTCATATGCGCTTATAATACCTTCTAATCTTCTATAAAACTCAGTCGAACCAAAGTGCCTCATTGATAACTCCAGCTCATGCATATAGTAGATGTCGATTGTCTCAATATTCAAGTGGGATCTACTAACTTCTAATGCATACTCATAAAATTTCGGGTTCATTGTTAACCATAATGTATCTTCCATATATGTATCTTCAGTTGAAAGTATTCCAGTATCAATCAACTTCTGCTGCATATAGTTAATTGGTCTTAACATGATTTCACCATCACCAGGAATTATGCCAGCTTTTGAGGATATTACAACATGCTTTCTCTCTATTTGTCCATCTTCGATGAGCTTTGTTAAAGCTATTCCAATATCTCTTTCTGAACGCATGCCTCTATAGTTGATAGCCGTGTCAATGAAATTCATGCCATTCAATAGTGCGTACGAAATAGCCTCTCTAAATAGTTCAGAGTCATCATCACTAAAATTACCAATAAATGTGCCTAGCCCTAATCTCGAATAGTTGTACTTACCGTTACTTACTATCCAACCATCTATAATCTCTTTATTCTTAAAGTAATCATTCGTCCCTTTTACATCCGCAAACCCAGTAATCATAATACCCCTCCCTACTTATTTAGGGTAGTGTCAAATTTGACACTACGTTTTTTGTTTTAAACTCATCTATTTTCAATGCTCCAAGTATTTCTTTCTATAC
>MGOS01000046.1:16218-16360 GCA_001797185.1 Clostridiales bacterium GWB2_37_7 | reverse complement strand
TTATAGAAAGCAGTCCTATTTGTATATATGCAGAAATTCGAAATGTAAATTTTAATAGATTGGGGATACATGCAATGAGTGAGAGAAATTATTGGAGCAGTGAAATTGAAACCATAGATAGAGAGGAACTGGAAGCATATCA
>MGOS01000046.1:4213-16163 GCA_001797185.1 Clostridiales bacterium GWB2_37_7 | reverse complement strand
AGAAAAAGCTTTGAAGAGGCGGGTATAATGCCTATAGATATAAAATGCTTAGAGGACATAAGAAAGCTTCCTTTTACCAATAAGCATATAGAAAGAGCGTGTCAGGAGGCAAGGCCTTTATTAGGAAATATGGTGGCTGTAGAGGAGGAGCAGGTGGTCTTTATTTCATCCTCAAGCGGTTCCACAGGTGTACCAACTGTCAGCCCCTTTACAAAGAGGGATTTTGATGAATTCCAAGATGTAGAAAGCCGTTTGTTTTGGGCAATGGGAATGAGACCAAAGGACAGATATGTTCATGCTCTTAATTTCTCATTGTTTGTAGGGGGGCCTGACGTTATAGGCGCACAGAACTTAGGGGCACTATGCATATGGGCAGGTACTATACCTTCAGATAGATTGCTGTTTATACTAAAGGAATATCAGCCTACCATCATGTGGACGACTCCTTCCTATGCATGGCATTTGGGAGAAACAGCAGTAAAAAAGGGTATAAATCCGGCCAAAGACTTTAGCATCAGAAAAATAATTGTGGCAGGCGAGCCTGGAGGCTCTATCGAGGCTACAAGAAAGGCAATAGAAGGCTTGTGGGGAGCAGAGCTTTATGATTTCTATGGTATATCAGATATATTTGGTGCTTGTGCCGGAATGTGCAGTGAAAGAGACGGGCTGCATATTGCAGAGGATCATATGCTGGTGGAAGTACTGAATCAAGAGACACTTGAGCCTGTGGAGGAAGGGGAAAGAGGGGAATTGGTCTTAACTACGCTTAGAAAGGAAGCAAGACCAATGATCAGATTTAGAACAGGCGACATTGCAACCTATACAAATAAAAAGTGCAAATGCGGAAGAACCCATAAGAGAATAAATATAGTAGGTCGTCTGGATGATATGTTCATTTGCTCAGGAGTCAATGTTTTTCCTTCTGATATAGAGTATATTATCCGCAGCATTCAAGACTTAACAGGAGAGTATAGAATAACCTTAGCAAGTGAAAATCATGCAACTAAATTTGATATAGAAATAGAGAAGAGCAATTACAGCACCTTGGATGAAAAATCCTTGGTTGAGAGAGTTGTCAATGCGATTAAGTCTCATCTTGGCGTTAGACCAAGAAAGGTGCAGTTGCTTAGGGATGGTGATCTGCCTCGGGCTACGCATAAAGCCAAGAGAGTAGTGGATTTAAGTAAGGAGGGATTGGGATGCCTGTAATCGGAAATAAACTAGATGGTTTTACAGAATCAATCATAAGAAAAATGACTAGAATTTGCAATCAATATGGTGCAATCAATTTATCACAGGGCTTTCCTGATTTTGATCCGCCGAAAGAGATTACCAATAGCTTGAAGCTGGTTGCGAAAGAAGGTCCACATCAATATGAAATAACATGGGGCTCTGCTGAATTCCGGAAAAAGCTGGCAGTGAAACAAAAAAACTTCATGGGATTGGATATTGACCCGGACAATGAAATTGTTGTTACCTGTGGAAGTACAGAAGCTATGATGGCAGCAATTATGACAGCATGCAACCCAGGGGATAAAGTCATCATCTTTTCACCCTTTTATGAAAATTATATGGCGGATGCAATACTTTGCGGCGTTGAACCGATATATGTAGCCCTAAGACCTCCCTGCTTTAACTTTGATAAAGAAGAGCTTAGAGCAGCTTTTAAGCAGGGGGTAAAAGCGTTGATACTATGCAATCCCAATAATCCCACAGGTAAGGTTTTTGCTTATGATGAGCTGAAATTTATAGCTGATCTGGCAGAAGAATATGATGCTTTTGTTATTACAGATGAAGTATATGAACATATCATCTTTAGACCATATAAGCATACTTATTTTGCAAGCTTGCCAGGTATGTTTGATAGAACAATCAGCTGCAGCTCTCTATCTAAAACCTATTCTATTACAGGATGGAGGTTGGGTTACATTATTGCACCAAGATATATTATAGAGGGTGCCAGGAAGGTACATGATTTTTTGACTGTTGGAGCTGCTGCACCATTGCAAAAGGCAGTACTGGCGGGGTTAGACCTTCCGCTGTCCTATTATGAAACGCTGCAAGAGCAATACCAAAGCAAAAGAGAACTGTTTTTAGCCGGATTAGATGAATTAGGTTTAAAATACTATGAACCTCAAGGTGCATACTTTGTAATGGTAGATATGTCTGAGTTTGGATTTACCAGTGATGAGAATCTGTGCTACTGGCTTGCACGTGAGATCGGAGTCGGCGCAGTACCGGGATCGAGCTTTTTTAGAGAGCCTGTAAACAATTATATCAGGCTGCACTTTGCTAAAAAGGAAGAAACCCTAAAAGAAGCGTTAAATAGACTCGAAAAGTTACGAGAAATACCTGAGGTTTATGCAATTTAGAATAGAAGAAATAAAAAATAATAATTTTAATGAGGTGTTATAAATGAAATTAAGAATAATTGGATTAGTCTTGGTACTGGTTGTGCTGTTTACTACATTGACTGCTTGTGCAGGTAAAGAAGAAAAAAAGATAACCTTTGGCGTAGCACCAGGTCCTTATGGGGACATGATTAAGAAGGGCATTCAACCTGCCTTGTTAGAAAAGGGCTACAAGGTAGAGCTGAAGGAATTCAGTGACTATGTACAGCCAAACCTTGCATTGTCGAATAAGGAAATTAATGTAAATCTATTCCAACATACTGTCTACCTAGAAAAGTTTGCAGAGGATCGCAGCTTGCAGCTTTCACCTGTCATCATCGTTCCAACAGCAGGCGTCGGAATATATTCAAAAAAGATAAAGAGCTTGGAAGAATTGCAAGAGGGCAGCCAAGTAGCGATACCAAATGATCCCACCAATTTGTCAAGAGCTTTAAGATTGCTGCAGGCTGCTAAGCTAATTACGATTAAATCGGATATAGATCCTACAAAAGCATCAGAAAAAGACATCGTAGAAAACCCAAAAAATTTAAAGATTGTAACCTTAGAAGCTGCACAGCTGCCCCGCTCTCTTGAGACAACAGATTTAGCAGTAATAAATGGCAATTTTGCTATATCTGCCGGCATACCGCTATCTACTGCATTGGTCATGGAGAAGCTGGCAGAGGAGTACAAGAATGTCATAGCAGTTAGAACAGAGGATTTGGATAAGGAGTTTGTGAAGGACATCAAGGCAGTAGTGGAATCAGAGGCGTTTTTTGTGGCAATAGAAGATGATAAGCAGGACTTCAAGTCTTTTCAAAAGCCTGATTGGTACAAACAAAAATACAACAAATAGCTTGTGCAAAATAGGATAGAGGGGAGACTTAATATGATTAAGCTTGATAAGGTATCTGTAGAATTTCATGGAAAGCTAGAGGCTTTCAAAGCTGTAAGGGAGGTTTCTTTGGTAATAGAAAAGAGTGAGATATTCGGAATAGTGGGTACCAGTGGAGCAGGTAAGAGCACCTTGCTTAGAACAATCAATCTACTGCAAAGACCTACCTGCGGAGAAATTTGGATTGATCATAATAACATCACAAACTATACAGGGGAGGAGCTTAGGCAGCTTAGGCTAAAGTTAGGAATGATTTTTCAAGGCTTTAATCTGATAAAAGGTAAAACGGTATCGCAAAACATTGAATTTGCCCTAAAAGCTTGGGGAGTAGAGAAGGATGAGCGTGACGAAAGAGTCAAAGAACTTCTAGCGCTTGTTGGCTTGCCGGATAAGGGTGAAGCTTATCCATTGCAACTGAGTGGGGGACAAAAGCAAAGGGTAGGAATTGCCAGAGCAATAGCCAACGATCCTGATATCCTTCTGTGTGATGAAGCTACTTCTGCATTAGATTTAGAAAGCACAGAAGCCATTGTACAGCTGCTGAAGGAAATCAATAAGAAGCTGGGTATAACCATTGTATTTATCTCTCATGAGCTGGAAGTCATAAAGGCTTTATGCCATAGAGTAGGGGTGATGAGTCAGGGTAAATTGGTAGAGGTAGGGGAGGTATTTGATATATTTGCAAGCCCTCAAGATGACTTCACGAAACAGCTAGTAAGTAAATCCACCAATGTAATGATTCCTAAGGAGGTTAAGTTAATGACTCACGGGAAGTTAATAAGCTTGAAATATAAGGGCGATCAGACCTTGGAGCCTGTTATTTCAAGTGCAGCTAAGAATTTTAAGGTTGACTTGAATATACTTCATGGGAACATTCAATATATAAACGGAAAGCCCTTGGGAGCTTTAATAATAGGAATACAAGGAATAGAGGAAGAAGCAAATAAGGCGATTTCATATTTAAAGAATCAGGTGCAGGAATTGGAGGTGATCTATGATGGAAGGAACAGAGGAGCTATTAATGAGCTTAGGCAAAGCGTTGTTTGAAACCTTTGAGATGGTTGGAATATCAACTATTGCAGCATTGAGTTTTGGAGTACCCTTAGGACTTATACTTTTTGTAACGTCACAGGGATTGTTTTTTGAAAATAAAACAGTAAATAAGGTGGGAGGTGTCATTGTAAATATAATAAGATCAGTGCCCTTTGTAATTTTATTGGTATTGGTACTTCCTTTTACCGAGATTTTAGTGGGAACTACTATTGGCCCTTTAGCGGCATCCTTTCCATTGTCCATAGCTGCCATTGCATTTTATGGGAGACTGGCAGAAGGTGCTTTCAGAGAAATAGATAAGGGTGTCATTGAAGCATCAATTGCCTCTGGGGCTAAGCCAAGGCTTATTATAAGAGAGGTACTGCTTATAGAGGCTTTGCCTGGCTTATTGAATGCTTTGACTATAACAATTATTAGTCTGATCGGTTATTCTGCTATGGCTGGTATTGTAGGCGGCGGCGGGGTCGGAGACCTGGCAATCAGGTTTGGATACTATAGATACCAGACAGGTATCATGCTAATAACGGTGACTGTACTTGTTCTATTGGTACAGGGTACTCAAGCCTTAGGGGATAAATTTTCTCGACGCTTTGACAGAAGATAATCAAAGTCCAAGGCTTATGATCCTATAAAATAAAAGCTATACTTGAATTGATACAACTCAAGTATAGCTTTTGTTTTATTTTGAAAAAACTATCTATTCATCATGGAACCAGAATTATGCATGTTAATCATTTCATCTTTACTGAAAGAACCCATCATGTTGCCCATACCATTAAAACCATTTTCATTCATAATTTCAATCATTTTGTCATATTGTTCATCTGTAATGTTATTCATGAAATCATTCATTGCAGTATAGTCTCCGTTTTCCATAGCGATGGCAGCTTCTTCAAATCCATTGCTTTTCATAAGGTCTATCATAGTTTTATAGGTATCACTATTTTGAGACATCATTGAATTATAAGTACCATCATAGTTTTGAGACATCATTGAATTATAAGTACCATCATTGTTTTGAGACATCATTGAACCATAAGCACCGTTATTGTTTTGAGACATCATTGACCTTCCAAAGCCAAAATTGCTAAAGTTGTTGTTATCCATTGCATATACTGCTGACATTACACCTATAGTCAGAATAGATATTACGGTTAAGACCACTATTGTTTTTTTCATTTTTCATTTCTCCTTTATTAATAAATTTATTTTATAGACTTATTATAAATCGCAATTATGAAGAAATAATGGAAAAATAAAAAAATATTTGTTTGATACCTGCAAATATTCAAAAATAAAGCCATACTTGAGTTATATCAATTCAAGTACAGCTTTATTTTAGTTGTCCTGCATAGCCTTCCATTTTGCCAAGGCATCCGCCATTGCATCATTTAGGGGCTCTTCTTTTTTCTGTTGCTGCATATATTTTGCTACAGTGCGCTTGTCACTGCTTTCAGATTTATCTTCCATTCGCTTGCTAAAGCTGGAAAGCTTCTCACGATAACCGCAGCTGCATGTAAATATCTTACCTTCTCCTTGACCCTTAAGCTCCATTTTTTTGTGACATTGAGGGCAGCGAGCATTGGATACTTGAGAAACGCCCTTGCGATATCCACATTCTCTGTCAGAGCAAACCAGCATTTTGCCTTTCTTGCCCTTGACCTCCAACAAATACTTGCTGCATTCGGGACAGCGCTCTCTGGTCATGTTTTCGTGCTTGTAGGCCTCACTGCTAGCAATTACAGCAGAAACCAATTTAGAGGCATGGGTTCGTATATGATTCATAAAAGCTTTGGCATCGGCTTTTCCCTTGCTTATTTCATGTAGCTGCTGTTCCCACTTTGCAGTAAGCTCGGCAGAACGTAGCTCGACGGGAGCCAAGCCTATAAGCTGCACGCCTTTGGCAGTTGGCAATATCTCTTTGCCCTTTCTCTCTATATAGAAAGTCCCAAACAGCTTTTCTATGATATCCGCTCTTGTTGCAGGTGTTCCCAGACCGCTGGTCCTATCCAGTGCTTCTTTCAAAGCCTCATCATCTATGAATTTGCCTGGATGCTCCATAGCCGTAAGCAGTGTTGCCTCGGTATATCTTGCCGGAGGCTTTGTTTTTCTATTTACTGAACCTACTGACAAGAACTTTAGCTTATCTCCCTTTTGAACATTGGGTAGAGATTGCTCCCTGTCTTCATCATTGTTGGCTTCAGAGCCACCTTTGTCATCATAAACTGCCTTCCAGCCCATGGCAGTTGTCACCTTGCCGCGGGCATGCAGCTGTTCATTGCAGGCTTCCACTTTCACAGTGGTTTGCTCATATTGATAAGCAGGACTCAAAACAGCTAGAAAACGTTTGGCTACCAAATCAAATATATTGCGTTCCTCAGAATTCAAGGCTGATAGACTTACGGGCTGCTCTGTAGGGATAATGGCATGGTGGTCGCTGACCTTGCTGTTGTCCACTAAGCGGCTGCTGGTATTTATCTTGCTGCGCAGCAGCACTTGAGCCATTGCGGCATAAGGACCTACAGCCATGCTCTTTAATCTATCAGGTAGAGTCGGTACGATATCAGTTGTAATGTGTCGGGAGTCTGTTCTTGGGTATGTAAGGATCTTGTGTCTCTCATACAAGGTCTGCATAATGGACAATGTCTGTTTAGCAGAATATCCAAAGCGCTTGTTTGCATCTCTCTGCAGCTCAGTCAAATCATATGCCAGTGGATGTGGTTCGCTTTTGGCTTCCTTCTTCACATCTACCACATCGCCTGTTTGCCCCTGAAGCTTCTGAGTAATAGTTTCTGCTTTTGCCTTGTCAAACAATTGTGTATTATTATTGGTTTTATCTCTCCAAAACAATGTAAAACCATTAACCTTTGCTTCAATAGTCCAATAGTCCTTGGGAACAAAGCTTCTTATTTCATTTTCCCTTTGTACAATTAGTGCCAAGGTAGGGGTCTGTACCCTGCCTGCTGACAGCTGTGCATTGTACTTGCAGGTAAGTGCACGAGTTACATTAAGCCCAATGAGCCAGTCTGCTTCAGCTCGGCTTTGAGCTGCATGATAGAGGTTCTCATAATCCCTGCCAGGCTTTAAGCTGTTGAAGCCCTCGCGAATGGCCTTGTCAGTTTGAGAGGATATCCATAAACGCCTGATTGGCTTCTTAAAGCCAGCTTTTTCTATGATCCAACGAGCGACCAGCTCACCTTCACGTCCTGCATCTGTTGCGATGACTAAGCTGTCTATATCAGGCTGCTTCATCAGGTTTCGTACAATGCCATATTGCTTGTTGGTTTCTTTGATAACTGCCAGCTCCATCTTGTTTGGCAGCATAGGCAAATCCTCCAGACTCCAAGCTTTATACTTATTATCATAGACCTCAGGGTCTGCCAAGGTCACTAAATGACCCAATGCCCAAGTTACTATATATTTTTGCCCTATCAAGCAGCCATTGCCGCCTTGATTGCAATTAAGTACTTTTGCTAAATCGCGGCCTACTGAAGGTTTTTCTGCCAATACTAATATTTTTCCCATTTTGTTTTCTCCTTGATTAAATAGTTCTTGCTTTATTAGTTTATCATTGCAGGTTACTATTTACACTATTTTTTTGAAATGCCAAAAATGTGCTATAATATTACTATAATTTGCAAATAAAGTGAGAAACTAATATAAAACCATGCCAATAATATATGTTAAAGATAAAGAGGAGATAATAATGACAGCAACCTTTATGGATTTAAAACTAAATGAAAGCTTAATAGAAGGCTTGAAGAAGCAGGGCATAGAGCTACCTACAAATATTCAAGCTAATGCCATCCCGCCAGCCCTAGAAAACAAGGATATAATTGGTCAGTCGCAGACTGGAAGCGGCAAGACCCTAGCCTACCTGCTGCCGATATTTCAAAAGGTGGACAGCTCCAAGAGAGAAATGCAGGCTATCATACTGGCACCTACTCATGAATTGGTCATGCAAATTGATAAGCAAATAAAAACCTTGGCAGAGAACGCTGAGATTCCTATGAAATCAATTTCGATAATTGGAAATGTCAATATAGAAAGACAAATAGAAAAGCTAAGGGAGAAGCCACATATTATAGTAGGCTCTGCAGGTAGAATATTAGAGCTTATCAAGAAAAGGAAAATTAATGCTCAAACCGTCAAAACCATTGTTATTGATGAAGGTGACAGACTGTTGGATATCAACAACATTGGTATCGTAAAGGATGTTATAAAAACAACTCAGAGAGACAGGCAGTTGATGGTATTTTCTGCAACGATAAATGACAGAGCCATGAGCATTTCAAAGGAATTAATGAAGGAAGCGGTGGTTGTAAAGGCTGAGGAACAGGAGCAATTAAATCCAAATGTTGAGCATTTGTATTTTGTTGCAGAGCAGAGAGATAAGATCGAAGTATTAAGAAAGCTGATTGCTTCGATGGAGCCTGAAAGAGCCATTGTGTTTATAAATAGAAGTGAAGAAATCGATACGACAACCTCAAAGCTGAAGTTTCATAAGTTGAATGCAATGGGAATATACGGAGCAGCAGAAAAGCAAGATCGCAAGAAGGCATTGGAAGGCTTCAGAAGCGGCAAGGTTCAGCTATTGGTTGCCTCAGATTTGGCAGCGAGAGGTCTTGATATTCAAGATGTCTATTATATTTTTAACCTGGATTTGCCGGAAGAACCCAAAGAGTATTTGCATAGGGCAGGCAGAACAGGAAGAATGGGAAAACAAGGCTTGGTGTTGTCTATTGTGACAGAGAAGGAAGCTGAATTAATAAAGAAGTATCAGAATGTCTTTAAAATAAATATCAGCCAAAAAGAAATCTATATGGGGGCCATAGCTGAACCCGGTACAAAGCAAGAAAAAAAGGCTATTAAAAATAAGAATTAGAATTGTCATAGAGACCTTGGATTCACAAATCCAAGGTCTTTGCACATATTTAATATACGAAGGAATATGAGTCACAAAGCAAATCTACAAAGCATAATATGATATAAAATGTTTGTAAGGGTGATTCTATGAAGAACTATATAATAAAGGCTGGAGATACCTTGTATCAGATTGCTACACGCTTTGGAGTGAGCATTAACGACTTATTGGCGGCAAATACGAGCATCACAAGTCCAAATAAGATAAATGTCGGAGATGTTATTAATATTCCGATCGCTATACCTGCAGGACCTATCGTATATACATTGCAATACAAGGATACCTTGTATGGGATTTCGATGAGACTAGGGGTTTCTATTCAACAAATCCTAGATGCGAATCCTAACATCAATCCCCTAAACCTTATACCTGGAACCAATATTTCAATTCCTTTAGTTGATTATAGCGACGGCACTAAGAAGATTTACAATATATTGGGAAGCACCACTGTACTGAGTCAACAGCAAACTGATAATATTACACGCTGGAGATATAATATTATCAAGTTAGCGAATGATAATCCTGATTCCATCATTATAAACGGACCAATATTAGAGAAACAGGTGTGTTTGACCTTCGATGACGGGGCAGATCTTGTAATTACACCTAAGGTGTTGGATTTGCTAAATAAGTATAATGTCAAAGCAAGCTTTTTCTTTACGGGTCATAATGTAGATAAATATAAGGATGTAGCAATTAGAGCTAACCAGGAAGGTCATTCACTATTAAGTCATAGCTACTATCATCCTAACTTTGCAAAGGAAGGTCTAGATTACATTAAGCGAGAAATACTTATGACAGAGGATCGGTTTAGTCAAGTGATTGGCAAAAGACCAGCCATAATACGACCGCCATTTGGTTCCATTGATGATAGGGTGCTGTCTGCATTTAGGGAGACAAATAATAAAGCGGTCATTTGGTCTATTGACTCCATGGATTGGGCACAAAATATAAGCAAGGACAATATTATTAGGAATGTGTTAAATAATGTAAGACCGGGAGATATTGTATTAATGCATAGTTACAGTACATTAAATCTGATATTGGAAGCGTTGCCAATTATAATACTGGGACTAAAAAATAAAGGCTATAAGCTGGTTGATATTGGTGAATTGCTTAATATCCCTATATACAAGTAAAATCTTTAATAAAATAAAACATTGCAAATATGTGTGCAGTATATAGAAAATGGTGATCAGATAAATCCGATCACCATTTTACTTTATGAAAAATGTTACTTCCTAAATATTCCGAAAGGCTTGCCCACTGGGAAAAATACTCTTCCAAAGTGCGGATTCAAAACTGTTGCAGCACAGCCATAGAAAGATAATAATGATACAAGAAGCTCAGAGTATGCTGCTAGTTTATGTGGAAACTCTCCACCGATACCAAAGGTATCCAATGCTAAACCGATAAATAGAAAGTCAATCAGTATAAAAATTACAAATAATAATTTATTTGTTTCCATTGAACCGATTGTCATTAAAACTGAGAAAATTAGATATCCTACGAAGGCAAAACCAAGTTGTTTTGGGTCAACGCCTGCTGCCATATTAGCACCAAATACGCCTGCTTTGATCATCCAAGATGCGGCTACACCAAACCAGAAAAGTGCGTAGGCACCAAATACAGTTGTTCCGAATGTGTTTTGTCTTTTTGAATCATTAATGCATGCAAATAATTGTGCAAATCCACCCAAGAAAATTGCCCAAGGGATTATGAAGGAAGTACCTTCTGTAATACCGAGCTTTTGAGAGGATGCGACCAAGGTTACCATAGCAAGACCAAATAAACCAAGTCCTGAAGGGTCGCAGTTAAGAATCTTTACATTTTGAGTTTGGTTGTTCATAAACAGCCTCCTAAAAAATAATTACTATAATAAATTATCAAAAAAAGTCGAGTATGTCAAATATTTATCGAAAAATAGAAGATGAATAATTTTTAAATTTTAATTACCAACTATATTATTGTTGACTTAATAAACTAATTTTGATACACTACATTTTAATATACTTAAGCTTTATATCGAAATAAAATAAAAACGCATATAGAAACGATATGGTACAGAGGCCGCGATTGTCATCAGTATTGTGTAATATACACAAGAAAGGGGCATTCGCCGAAATATGTAACTCAGGTTATATATTGGGACTATGCTTAACAAGTATAGTACTGTCTTAGAGAGATTGCCCAATTTTTCTAAGGAGTGCTTATCATATCGGGGCAAGAGGATCTGTTTTTGCAACAGTCATGACTTCCTTTTGCTCATGACTGTTTTTTGTTTACCTAAAATCAAACTGAAATGAGGAAATAATATGAAGCTATTTGGAACAATGAAAATAAATGAAAATGGGCATCTAGCTATAGGTGGATGCGACACTTTAGAACTGGCAAAGCAGTTTAAAACACCGCTATATGTAATTGATGAGGAGTTAATTAGACAAAATTGCAAGCTTTTTAAAACTGCCTTTTCAAGGAATGGAATGGAAACAGAAGTCATTTATGCATCAAAGGCATTTTTGAATATGGCGATATGTCAGGTTATTAAGGAGGAGGACTTATCCTTAGATGTGGTATCCGGCGGTGAGCTTTATACTGCAATTAAGTCAGGGTTTCCAGCAAACAAAATTTACTTTCACGGTAATAATAAGACCATTGATGAGCTGAAAATGGCGATTGAAAATGGTG
>MGOS01000046.1:0-4203 GCA_001797185.1 Clostridiales bacterium GWB2_37_7 | reverse complement strand
AGTAGTCGACAATGTTCAAGAGCTGAAGTTAATAAAGGTGCTTTGTGAGGAGTTTGATAAGCCGGTTGACATACTTTTTAGAGTAAATCCCGGAATTGAAGCCCATACACATGCCTATATTCAAACCTCTAAAAATGATTCCAAGTTTGGAGAATCAATATATGGTGAGAGCTTTAGCCGCATCATAGAAGAGCTCATGGCAAGCAGATATGTTACCCTAAAAGGGCTGCACTGCCATATAGGCTCACAGATTTTTGAGGAAGAATCCTTTTATTCTGCTGCAGGTGTGATGCTTGAGTTTATTGCCAGATTAAAAGTCAATTATGAATTGGTGGTTGAGGAGCTAAATCTGGGAGGCGGATTTGGTGTTTATTATTCTGAAGACGATAATCCTATAGATTTGCAAAGCTGTTTAAAAAATGTTCTTGGGCTTATAAGGGATCAAGCTTCTCAATTAAATATAAAGATGCCCAAGTTAATGATTGAGCCAGGCAGGGCTATTGTAGCCAATGCAGGAATTACCTTGTACGACGTAGGAGCTATTAAAAAAACTCATGGAGGAAGAAGCTATATATTTGTTGACGGAGGAATGACAGACAATCCACGTACTGCATTATATGATGCAAAATATGATGCACTTATTGCAAATAAGATGAATTTAGAAAGCAGTGACCTCTATACAGTTGCAGGGAAATGCTGTGAATCAGGAGATATAATCATCAAAGATATTGAGCTTCCCGAGGCAGAGAAGGGTGATATAATAGCTGTGCTGAGTACGGGCGCATACAATTACAGCATGGCAAGCAATTATAACAGAATACCTCGACCTGCGGTGGTCTTTGTTAGGGATGGAGTAGGGACTCTGGCAGTCAAAAGGGAAAGCTATGAAGATATTTTGAAAAATGACATATTGTTATAAATATATGAAAAATACTGTAAAGATGAGTCTATAGGAGGAGTTAAGATGGCAGTGGTTGTGCAAAAGTTTGGTGGTACTTCGGTTGGTACCATAGAAAAAATAAAGGCAGTAGCTAAAAAGGTCATTGAAAGAAAAGAGCAAGGCAATGAGATGGTTGTTGTAGTATCGGCAATGGGTAAAACCACGGATAGTCTGATATCCATGGCAAAAGAGATATCTCCCAATCCAAACAAAAGAGAATTGGATATGCTGGTATCTACAGGGGAGCAAATATCCATAGCGCTGCTATCCATGGCATTTCATGAATATGGCTATAACTCTATTTCTTTAACTGGTTTTCAGGCTGGTATAAAAACAGAAGGACACCATACAAAAAATACAATAACAGATATTGATTTAAGAAACGTCAAAAAGCACCTGAAGGAGGGTAAAATTGTTGTCGTAGCCGGCTTCCAAGGAATAAATGAAAATGGAGACATTACTACCTTGGGAAGAGGTGGATCTGATACCACAGCTGTAGCATTGGCAGCCAAGCTAAAGTGCATATGTGAAATATATACTGATGTGGAAGGTGTATACAGCGTTGACCCGAGAGTATATACAAAAGCAAAAAAACTGGATGCCATATCCTATGAGGAAATGATGGAAATGGCAAGCTTAGGTGCGGGAGTTATGGAAACAAGAGCAGTAGAGCTGGGCTTTAAATATAATATACCCATATATGTTGCAATGACACATGGAAATAAAGTTGGAACAATGATAAAGGAGTATGATGAGACGATGGAAGGCAAAATTATAACAGGACTGACGATTAACGATGATGTGCTAATGATAACGGTAAATAATGTTGAGTATAAATCCAGAAATATCGCTTTGATTTTTGACATGGTAGGGAAGCATAATATAAATATTGATATGATAAGTCAGACAGCACCCTTTGAAGGCCATGTTAATGTATCTTTTACATGCTCTAAGGAGGATAGCTATGCCATCGCTGAGATTGCCAAAGCACTGCAAGCTGAGATGCCACAAATTGAGCTTTCTCAAGAAAGTGAAATAGCAAAGCTTTCTGTCGTAGGAATCGGTATGATGAAGCAGTCTGGTGTAGCCGCTAAGGTATTTAATATATTTGCGGACAATAACATTGAGTTTAAGCAAGTAACCACCTCGGAAATCAGCATAAGTTACACCATAAACTCTTCAGATAAGCAAAAAGCTGTAGATGCTTTGGCAAAAGCTTTAGAGCTATAGCCAACAGGGCTGCAACAAGTGTTGCAGTCTTTTTTGTCATAATAATTACAACTGGCTTAATTAAAACTTCACAATATCTTAACAATCCACATGGTATGATGTGATAAAATAGAGGTGAAAGGAGGTGTAGAAATGAGTTATTTAGTAGATTATCATATGCATTCAACATATTCTACAGATGGAAATAATACAATCAATGAAATGTGCCAAAGTGCAATCATAAATGGATTAAAGGAAATTGCAATTACCGATCACTTTGAACCTACTGATGGAGATGAAATGTATTTACCCTATGATCAAAGAGGCTATTGGGCAGAGATTACAAAGGCTAAGCAGCAATACAAAGGAAAGCTCAAGATTAAGCTCGGTATTGAATTGGGTCAGCCCTATTTATTTCAAGAGGGTTCAAATGCTATACTGAGGGATTTTCCTTATGATTATGTTTTGGCTTCTGCCCACAAGTTCGCAGACGGTAGTGATATGTCAGAAATTGATTATGCAAGCATCTCGATTGAAGATGTATGTCAACTTTATCTTAAGCAATTAGATATTCTGCTTGACTGGGAGAACTTTGACTGTATTGCTCACTTAGATTTGATCAAGAGATACAGTGCAGGTATCTATGGTAAGAACTTGTCCTTGAATTGCCAGCACGAGCTGTTGTCGCAAGTGTTAAGGAAGGTTATATTAAAAGGCAAAGGCATTGAAATTAATACTTCGGGCTTGAGGCAAGCACCAAAGGAAGCAATGCCGGGTATCGATGTAATAGCTTTATATCATAGACTGGGTGGTGAAATTCTTACCTTGGGCTCCGATGCACATAGCGCGGAAGACGTTGGAAAAGGGATAAAGGAAGCCATTATGTTAGCAAGTGATGCAGGCTTTAGGTTTATCACTGTGTTTAACCAAAGAAAACAGGAATATATAAAGATAAGCAATGAGAAAGCATTTTCAGTAAGCCAAGGGTAGTTAAACCTAGGTGATACAGCTGAAAATGCTTTCTTATTTTTTATAACGAGGCAAAAATATGTCCCCCACTTCTATAAGGGCGGGTTCCGATTTCAGCAACAGGAGGTGGGCATATATCCTCCTGCCTCGTTGAAACGCCTTGGGTAGTTTTTTCAACAAGTGCAAAAAACTTTCAATAAATCTTGTTATAAAAGTAATAATATTACATGTTTTACTATTAATCGCACCACTTTACAAGTTTTGAATAAACGAACTTAGAAAACTGTATATAATTAACAAGGTCGGATACCTGTTATCCTATAAATACTAATCATGCTAAAGAATATACCCATAGGAGGCATCTGACCATGATTAGTATTCCCAGTAATTCGATGAAGCAAACTCTACACTAGTATTTACTACAACAGACATACAAACATTTGATTCAATCAAAGTGTTTATTAGTACCATTAAGGGCCAGGACATTAAAATTTTCAAAGAACATAAGGTAGAGGGCTATGAAAATCTTCTTGCCATTACATTTGCATTTGTGCAGGTATTACTCTTTATAGCTTCGCGGTTTTGTGAGTAGCAATTTCAGAGCCCACAAACCGTAAAACGTACTGTAGCAGACCAATTGACCCAGGAACTAATTTTCGAGACTTTCGTGCAGAAACTCGAAAACAGCAATATTTATTCCCCAGTCGCAAGTGCTGTCAGGGGCTTCCTCGGATTAAGTGAGACTGCCTAGAAACTTGTAAAGTGGTGTATATTAAAAATTAATAGCAAAGATAAAATGAATCCACAGGATTGTAAACAGCAATACCTGTGGATTTTGTTTTTTATGAGAATAACGTTGTAAACTTCAAGGCGCCTTATACATATATTGAGTATATCTAATAAGTTATTCAATAAAGGAGGACCCCTGAATGGCTATAGACCTTAAGCAAACGGAAACGCCTAAAAACGTCCTGCTGAAGCCCGGCCTCCAGAAGAGGGAGATTACAAGGCAAAATACAAGCTTCTCCAAAGCATTTCTTAATCCCACCGGAACCTTCACTACAGAAGTCTCAAGTACACCTGTA
>MGOS01000045.1:14267-25934 GCA_001797185.1 Clostridiales bacterium GWB2_37_7 | reverse complement strand
TATTTTTTTATACAAAAACAAACTTGGTTTGAGGTGATTGAATGAGGTCAGCGGGTAGAAGTGACATCGGACTAGTAAGAAAGGTTAATGAAGATGATTTTTTGTGCTTAAGTCTAAATGACTTGCTTAAATTAGAAAATCCGGCAGCGGATTTGTATCTTTGCATCGTTGCAGATGGGATGGGTGGACGAAACGCAGGTGAAGTGGCAAGCTCGATGGCAGTAGAAGAGATTGTTGAATTCATACAAGAAAAATACATAAGTGTGTTAACGGAAAAAGATACATCAGAAAATAAAATATTCGAGTTGATAAGAAATGCCATATATTACAGCAATGAAAAGATATACAAGAAATCTCTATTAAATAGAGAATGTGTAGGTATGGGAACGACATTATCCATGATATTGATAAAGAACAGCAATCTTTTTTATGGACATGTCGGAGACAGCAGGATTTATTTAATAAGAAAAAATATTATAACGAAGATGACAGAGGATCATTCTTTGGTAGCTGAGCTGGTCAAACAGGGTACAATAAAACCGGAGGAGGCCTTTAGTCATCCTCAAAAGAATATTATAACCAGAGCATTAGGTACAGAATATGATATAGAAGTAGACTTGGGCAAGCAGGGAATAATGGAAGGCGATTATGTATTGCTATGTACTGATGGCTTGTCTAATCTTATTAAAGACGATGAAATTATGGAGCTGGTTCTTAAAGCAAAAGATGTAGAGCAAGCCTGTGATAATTTGATAAATAAGGCCAAGGAAAATGGGGGCTATGATAATATTACCGTGGTAGTTATCCATAATAATAAAGGTGGTGACTGCAATGATAGGTAAGGTGTTGGGCAATAGATATGAAATAATGGAAAAAATAGGCGGAGGCGGTATGGCATTGGTTTATAAGGCTCAATGCAGACTGCTAAAACGATTTGTTGCTGTTAAGATACTTAGGGCTGAATTTACGGAAGATGAGGAATTTGTAAAGAAGTTCAAAAGAGAATCTCAAGCTGCTGCAAGCTTATCCCATCCTAACATTGTCGGAATTTATGATGTTGGTATGGAAGATAATGTATACTATATTGTTATGGAATATATTAAGGGACAGACCCTTAAGGATCTAATAAAACAAAAGCGTTCTATTGGAGTGGATTTTGCAACGAGTATTGCGATTCAGATATCTTCAGCACTGGAGCATGCACATAAAAACCACATTGTACATAGAGATGTAAAATCACACAATATTTTAATCAAAGAGGACAATTCTGTTAAGGTAACTGATTTTGGAATTGCTCGCGCAGTTTCCTCTAGCACGATAACCAACACAGGTAATGTTATAGGTTCAGTGCATTATTTCTCTCCGGAGCAAGCTAGAGGCGGCTACACAGATGAAAAGTCAGACATATACTCTTTAGGTGTTGTAATGTATGAGATGTTGACAGGAAGACTGCCCTTTGAAGGAGAATCTCCTATAGCTGTAGCCTTAAAGCATATACAGGAGGAGCCTGTCAAACCTTCAGATATCAACCCGAGAATACCAAAAAGTATTAATGATATTATTTTAAAGTGCATGGATAAGGATGTTAATAATCGCTATAAAAGTATGGCTGAGATTATAAGCGATTTAAGGCAGTCTCTTGTAATGCCGAATGGTGATTTTGTAAAAAGAAGTAAGTTTACAGATGAAAACACAAGAGTTATTAGACCCATAAAATTTGAGCAAAATGGATCAGAAACAGGAGCAAATGCAAAAAATACCTTTGAGAACAGTGGTAGACATTACAATGTGTCAGAAGAAAGTCCTAAGGAAGACAATAAGAAAAAACATACTAAAATGACTGTTTTGGCTGTAGTTGGAGGCTTGATTCTTGCTTTGACAGTTGGCGGAATCATTCTAGGCTTGGTTAATTTCTTTGGTGTGAAAGAAGCTGTGGTACCAGATTTGAAAAATCTTACAGAGCAGCAAGCAATTCAAAAACTCACCGAGGTTGGTTTAACTTTGAAGGTAACAGACCGAGTAACGAATAAGGATGTACCTGCAGGTCAGATTGTAAAGCAAGATCCAATGGCAAATGAGAAGAATAAGCTTATAAATCCAGTCAGAGTTACCATAAGTGAAGGTCCCGGTAAGGTAGTGGTTCCTTCCTTGATAGGGCAAAGCTATGACAAGGTTGATTTGATATTAGAAAAGGAAGGCTTGGTAGAAGGCAAAGTAGATCAGAAATATCACGAATATCCAAATGGTATTGTGATAGAGCAAAGTATAGCTGCAGGTACAACCGTTGAAGAAGGCAAAGTAATTGATTATGTAATAAGTATCGGACCAGAGAAATTCCTAATGCCAAATTACATAGACAAAACCATTGACGAAGTGAAGACTGACTTAATTGATAAGGATTTAATACTGGGCAATATAACTTATGCAAACAGTAATGTATATAAAACGGATGCAATTATAGAACAAAGCATCACTCCTGGAACAGAAGTTAACAGAAAAAGCGTAGTAGACTTTACGGTAAGCAAAGGGAAGGAAATCAGCAACACGCTTCCGCTCTTACTATCTATACCTCTTCCAAAGGATCAGGAAAGAATGAGGGTAGTGGTTCATAAAATACAGAATAACATCATAGAAAGAATTTATGAAGGTTATCACAACTCAACTGAGAGTCCCTTGGAAGTTCCAATTACAGGAGATGGCAAGGTTGTATTCGAAATATATATTGATGGTGAATTAAAACAAAGCGTGGAGTACGAATTCAAATAGGGTAAAAGAGGAGTTTTTCTATGAAAATAGGTGTCATAACAAAGGGCATCGGCGGATTTTATTATATTGATACCGGTGAGGACGTTTATGAATGCCGTGCAAGAGGTAAGTTCAGACTTGAAAAAATTACGCCTTTGGTAGGAGATATTGCTGATATTGAGGTTGATGACAGGCAAGGCTATATATTGAATATCCACCCAAGAACAAATGAAATGATAAGACCTGCCATAGCCAATGTTGATCAGGTGATGATGGTTTTTGCAGCCAAAAGTCCTGACATCAATATGTCGCTGCTTCAAAAGTTTTTACTTTATGCAGAATACGTTAGAATCAAAATAATTGTATGCATAAATAAAATTGATTTGGATGAAAATCAGGATTACAAAGCTGTAGTGGAAATGCTAAGCACTGTACCCTATAGTGTAATACTGACCAGCACGAAGCAGCAGATAGGCATAGAAGAGCTAAAAGCTGCTCTTAAAAATAAGACAACTGTATTTGCAGGACCTTCAGGTGCCGGTAAATCATCCTTGTTAAACCTTGTACAGACAGGGTTAGTTCTCAAAACAGGAGATTTAAGCAAAAAAATAGATCGAGGAACTCATACGACCAGACATGCAGAGCTTATAAATCTGGAGATAGGTGGCAGAGTAGCTGATACACCAGGTTTTACATCCTTGGAGTTATTAAATAATATAGAAGCAGAAAAGCTGCAGCTGTTGTTTCCGGAGTTTGAGCAGCACACAAACTGCAAATTTTCTCGCTGTCTGCATGATACAGAACCGCAGTGCGGTGTCAAGGCAGCGCTGCATGAGGGGTATATATCAAAAATAAGATATGAATATTACATCAGCTTGTTGAAAGAACTAAAGGAAATTAGGAGGTATTAAATGATTAAGATAGCACCATCTATATTGTCTGCAGACTTTGCCAATTTGGAAAGAGATATAAAAATGGTAGAGGCTGCAGGCGCAGATTTGCTGCATATAGATGTTATGGACGGGCATTTCGTTCCAAATATCACTATAGGGGTACCAGTGGTTAAAAGCCTGCGTAGGGTAAGCAAGATGGGCTTTGATGTTCATTTGATGATAAGCAATCCAGAAAATTATATCAGTGATTTTGCCGCAGCAGGAGCGGATATCATCACGGTTCATGCAGAGGTAACAACACATTTGCACAGACTTATTCAAATGATTAAGAAGGAAGGCTGTCAAGCTGCAGTATCCTTGAATCCTGCGACACCTCTAAATGTATTAGACTATGTCTTAGAGGATTTGGATATGGTACTTCTTATGAGTGTAAATCCGGGTTTTGGAGGTCAAAATTTCATAAAAGCTACTTTAGATAAAATTAAAACCTTACGCGACATGATGAATAAGAAGAATTTAAATATAGACATCCAAGTGGATGGCGGAATCGGTCTTGAAAATATAGTAGAGGTAGTAAGCTGCGGTGCTAATGTAATTGTAGCAGGCTCTGCTGTATTTAATGCTCCTGACCCAGCTTTTGCTATAAAGAAATTGAAGGGAGCAGTAAGGGTTTAAATATGAAAGCAGCAATTATTTGCAATGGCAGCATTCAAGACTATGATAGCTGTAAAGAGAAGCTCCAACAGGTGGACAAGATCATATGCGCTGATGGAGGTACTAGACATGTATATCATATGAACATCACGCCTGACGTTATAATAGGAGATTTGGACTCTTCAAGAGGAGAATACATAGAATATTATAAAAGTAAAAATGTACCTATCATTCAGTTCAACGCTGAAAAGGATAAGACAGATACACATATTTGTCTGGAATTTGCAATGGAGCATTGTGATGAAATTTTGCTTCTGGGTGCAACAGGATCGAGGCTGGACCATACCTTAGGCAATATAAGCATACTTAAGCTGGCAGCCGATAAGGGTAAAATTGCATGTATTGCTGATGAAAACAATGAGGTGTATGTAGTAAAGGATGGAATAAAGCTGCTAGGGAACAAAGGTGATTTATTGTCTTTGCTGCCGTTAAGCAGTAAGGTTGAAGGAATAAACCTTGAGGGGGTTTATTATCCGCTGCAAAATGCAGTTATGGAGATCGGTAATCCCTATGGTGTCAGTAATGTGTTCAAAGAAAGCATGGTGTCATTGAACATAGAAACAGGTTATATGATTGTAATAAGATCTAGAGATTAAAATTTTATAACGAGGCAAAAATATGTCCCCCACTTCTATAAGTGGCAGGTTCCGTTTTCAGCAACAGGAGGTGGGCATATATCCCCCTGCTTCGCTGAAACGCCTTGGGTAGTTTTTTGCAGCAAGTGCAAAAAACTTTTAATAAATCTTGTTATAAGACAGACTCATTTTAGGCTCTACACGAGTATTATATTGTGTAGAGCTTTTTTTATTGTATAGGAAAGTTATACTTTCCTATACAATAAAAATATAATAGAGTAGGTGATTATATGAGATATACATACAAAAAAATATCAGGATTGCTTGCTTTGTTATCTGGAATCATGCTGATATCAAGATTTTCTCCGAATTGGCTTTTTTATACAATGCTGGCCATGATAGGAGTTTTTATGCTGTATTTGATTTATTACTATTCCAGCTATTAATGCATATTGCTTTTGGAGGGGATGTATATGAGCATTAGAAGGAGAAAAAAGGTAATTGGAATACTTGTACTTGCCACAGGCATAGGAATACTTTTGGCAATTACTGTACCAATCATTGGATGGATATTATTTTCTGCTATTTGCTTGATTTGCGCTGGAGTCTATCTCTTGAAGTGTTAATAAAAAACTGCATAAGCAGTCTATATAAATCGCACTAAAGTTTTTACATTGGTAAATAGGTACTTTGTACGATTTATAAAAAAGGCTTCTATGAAAGGATTTTAGATTAAGGAAGCCTTTTATGAAATGCATGGTCGGAACATTTGTTTAAGGAAGATTCTGATGTTCCTATGCATTTTAAACAGTGGATAATATTTCGTGCTATTTTAGTGACTGTAAATTGTATAGCACGAAATATATAAATCAAATGAATATACAAAAATAATAAAAAGCGCGAATTACGCGCTTTTATTATATTGCTCTTTGAACCTTACCTGATCTCAAGCATCTTGTACAAACATCAACTCTCTTTGGAGTGCCGTTCACAATAGCTCTAACAGTTCTTATATTTGGTAACCAAACTCTTCTTGTATGTCTATTTGAGTGACTCACTTTATTTCCAGAAATCATGCCTTTTTCGCATACTTCGCAATGTCTTGCCATGTATATACACCTCCTTCAGCTGCGGACTGTCCAACTAAAACAATAATATGATATCATAAAGTATAGAAATTGGCAATAAAATGTTGCAAATTATATTTATAGTTCCGTGGTATTTTAAATAAAACCCTTACAAGTATTATTATTAGCAATAATTATTATAACATTCAAAATAGTTTTCTATCAGAAATTTTAATGTATAATTAACAATAAATCAAGGAATAACGAAAGCGTATAATATTATTTGTTGAAGATTATATATATATATAATAGAATATAATTAATTACCTAAAAATATATGAATTTCTATAAAATACATGCAAAATAGCAAAGGTTAGTTTATAAGGAGGAGTAAAAATGCCAGCAAAATTAAGCAATAAATTTGGTGAAATTTACATATCTGATGATGTATTAGCCAATATAGCTGGACTTGCTACAATTGAATGCTACGGTCTTGTAGGAATGGCATCAAAAAATGCAAAAGACGGCTTAGTAGTGCTTCTGAGGAGAGATAATCTAAATAAGGGCGTAAAAATAACAACTGAGGGTGAGGATATCATAGTAGACCTTTTTGTAATAGTTAAATTCGGCACCAAAATATCTACTGTTGCGGATAACATAATCAGTAAGGTAAAATATACCTTGGAAAACATAACAGGCTTAAAGGTAAAAAGAGTAAATTTGAATATACAAGGTGTTAGAGTTTAACTCGTATAAGGAGGTTTGCGTTTTGACTATAAATAAAATTGATGGTTCAACCATCAGAAATATGATTATATCGGGGGCCAATAACTTAGAAAATAATAAAAATATGGTTAATTCACTAAATATATTTCCTGTACCGGACGGTGATACAGGAACAAACATGTCCTTGACCATGTCTTCAGCTGTAAAGGAAATCAATAGCTTAACAAATATAGATATACACAATGTATTTGAAGCAGCTGCCAATGGAACCTTGATGGGTGCCAGAGGCAACTCAGGCGTTATATTATCACAGATATTCAGAGGCTTTGCAAAGGGTGTGAAGAAGCATGATGAGTTAAGCGTCGCAGCTTTAGCAGACAGCTTTATGGAAGGTTCCGATACAGCTTATAGGGCAATTATGAAACCAACAGAGGGCACGATTTTGACGGTTATCAGAGAAACTGCAGAATATGCCATAAGAGAAAAAGATAAAAATACAGATCTAATTGAGTTTTTCGAGGTATTGATAAATAAGGCTAATGAAATTCTGGACAAGACCCCGGAAATGCTGGCAGTGCTAAAAAATGCAGGGGTGGTAGATGCCGGCGGCAAAGGACTTATATGCATATTGGATGGCATGATTCACGCACTTAAGACAGATTCAATATTGGCGCTTGTAGAAGGCGGAAATAAACTAGAATCGGAACATTCACAGGTACAAGAATTTTTTAATACAGAGGATATCACCTTTGGCTATTGTACTGAGTTCTTTATAAAGACAGATAAAATAGATTTGGAAAGCTATAAGGATCTCTTGCAAGATATGGGAGATTCACAAGTGGTTGTCGGCGGAGCCGGGATTGTAAAGGTTCATATTCATACCAATAATCCCGGTAAGGTGCTGGAAACAGCTTTGCAGTATGGTGAGCTTTCTAAAATTAAGATTGATAATATGAGAGAGCAGCACAGAGAGATGCTTGATGAAATGCCTGTTTCACAAGCAGTGCAAGCTGAACCGCAAAAATACGGTGTTGTTGCTGTAACCATGGGGGGTGGAATTGCAAGCATATTCAAGGACCTTGGTGTAGATGAGATCATAGAAGGGGGGCAAACAATGAACCCAGCACTGAGGATATTGTAAAATGTATAAACAAAATAAATGCAGAAAATATAATAATTCTTCCAAATAACAGCAATATCATACTGGCTGCCAATCAAGCAAAGTCACTGTCAGACAAAAATGTAATAGTGGCCGCAACAAAGACGATTCCACAGGGAATTGCTGCTTTGATGGCTCTGGATTTTGACAAAGGTTCAGCGGAAAACACCAAGAAAATTGAGAAATCAATTTTGGGTGTAAAAACAGGTTTGATAACTTATGCCGTCAGAAATTCTACCTACGATGACATTAATATAGAAGAAGGCAACATATTAGGACTAATAGAGGGTAAGATTGATAAGGTGGGAGAAACTGTACCAGAAGTGTTCAAAGAACTGCTGGAAAATATGATCGATGAAGATTCATCCTTGGTATCCATTTATTACGGACAGGAAACCAACGAGGAGGAAGCTGGTAAGCTAGCCGCATATGTTCAGGAAACCTATCCGGAGTGTGAGGTTGATATGCATTTTGGAGGACAGCCGCTTTACTATTATATCATTTCAGTAGAATAAATATTATAACGAGGCAAAAATATGTCCCCACTTCTATAAGTGGCGGGTTCCGATTTCAGCAACAGGAGGTGGGCATATATCCTCCTGCCTCGTTGAAACGCCTTGGGTAGTTTTTTGCAACAAGTGCAAAAAACTTTCAATAAATCTTGTTATAATTATCATATACCAAAATGCGTAACTCAATAGAGCTTACGCATTTGTTTTAATACGAAAGATGTAAGAGGGATGCAAATGATCATTCAAAATATTCCAATACAAAGTCTAAAGGGTATAGGACCTGCAAAATCAAAGCTGTTTCATAAGCTGGGAATTAAGACGGTGGAGAATTTGCTCTATCATTATCCTAGAGGCTACAAGGATAAAAGCATCATTACAGATATACGGGACTTGCTACCTGAATACCTATATACAATAAGGGCTACTGTAGATGCAAAGCCTTTGGAAATCAGAAGTAAAAAGGGTGTTCTGGTTATAAAGCTGGCTGTCAGCGATGAAACCGGAGGTATCAACATTGTATGGTTCAATAACCGTTTTATCAAAAATAATATTAAGCAAGGAGATGAGCTGTTTTTCTATGGGAAGGTGAAGCAAATGGGCAAGGATTTGGTTATGGAATCGCCTGAATTTGAAAAAACAGCAAGCTCAGCTAGTGTCAATCTATTGCGTATTGTTCCTGAATACCCACTTACTGAGGGTTTGACCCATAAGGACATCCGTAAGGCGGTTTTTAATGCATTGGAGCTCACTGCGGGTAAGCTTACTGATATTTTTCCTGAGGATTTTCGTAAAAGGTATCAGCTTTCTGAAATCAATTTTTGTGTAAACAATTTGCATTTTCCTGAGACGATGTTTAATATGAAGCTGGCTGTCAAAAGATTTAAGTTTGAAGAACTTTTTATACTTCAGTCAGGTCTTATTCATATCAAAAGGATGTACAGCATAGAAGAACATGGAATAGTTTTTAAGGAATATGATGAAAGAGCTTTTTTACACAAACTGCCTTTTCAACTGACGAATGCTCAACTGAAGGTTGTGGAGGAAATATTTATAGATATGGAAAAGAACAAGCCAATGAACAGACTGGTGCAGGGAGATGTTGGCTCAGGTAAAACAATTGTTGCATTGCTGGCGATGTATAAATGCACTAGAAATGGTTTTCAAAGCCTAATGATGGTGCCTACTGAAATATTGGCTGAACAGCATTATTTGACTTTTAAGTGTCTCTTAGAAGGCACAGGCATCAGAATCGAGCTGCTCAAAGGCAGTATGTCTGCCAAGGAGAAAAATGCTGTATTGCAGAGAGTCAATAACCACGAAGCAGATATCATTATAGGAACACATGCTTTGATTCAAGATAAGGTTGAATTTGCAAAGGTAGGCCTGGTTATTACAGATGAGCAGCATCGCTTTGGAGTGAGACAGAGAACGGCACTTTCTGATAAAGGCAGCAATCCTGATATAATGGTTATGACTGCAACACCTATTCCAAGAACCTTAACCTTGATATTTTACGGAGATCTGGATGTTTCCTTGATAGATGAACTGCCACCGGGCAGAAAAAAGATAGAGACTTATTTTATAGATTCCTCAAAAAAAGAGAGGTTCTATGATTTTGTAAAGAAAGAGCTGGATCAAGGGCGTCAAGCATATTTTGTATGCCCCTTGGTTGAGGAATCGGAAAAGCTGGAACTAAACTCTGCTACTAAGTACAGAGATGAGTTGCAGAATAAGTACTTCAAAGGCTATAATGTAGGCTTGCTGCACGGTAAAATGAAAGCCGATGAGAAAAATCTAATTATGGAGGATATGCGACAGGGTAAGATACATATTTTGGTTGCTACAACAGTAATTGAGGTAGGGGTAAATATACCCAATGCCACCATAATGGCAATAGAAAATGCAGATCGCTTTGGTTTGGCACAGTTACATCAGCTTCGCGGAAGAGTAGGAAGAGGAGAGCATCAGTCTTATTGTATATTGGTTTCTGATACTGACAGTAAAATTGCTGTTGAAAGACTCAAATATATGACAAAATCAGAAAATGGCTTTGATATTGCAGAGAAGGACCTGGAGCTGAGAGGTGCAGGAGAGGTTTTAGGGCAAAAACAGCATGGACTGCCTGAGCTAAAGATTGCGGATATATTAAATGATACAGCTCTGCTTAAGCTGTCAAGAGATGCAGTAGAATACTTATATGACTCTGGAAAATTGGATGAACCGGAATATCAGAGAATGAAAAAAGAACTTGATGCACGTTTTAATAGAATTTTAGAAGAAATTGCACTAAATTAGGTGAAGATTACAGGCACTTCTATAACTGTCTATTTTTGCATTTTTGGTTATAAATTACATGGTTTAAAAAGTTGCAAAAAAGACAAATTAATACTATAAAATTAAATGGAGGTGCTACATAATGGCAAGAAATAGTTCAAACAATAATCAAACTTTAGTTCCTGAAGCAAAACAGGCTTTAAGAAGCTTCAGAGATCAAATCGCATCAGAATTCGGTATTGATTTCAGTGGTTACAATGGAGATAAGACAGCTAGAGAATGTGGAAGTGTTGGCGGCGAAATGGTAAGAAGACTTATTGAGCAAGCTGAAAGAAATATGTCAACAACTACTACAACTTATACAAGAAGATAATATCCAAGTAAATGACACTGCATATGCAGTGTCATTTTTTTTGTTCATGCAATTCATTTTAAATTAAAAATACTGGTGATAAAATCACCAGTATCGGGAGAGGAGAAATTGAAGGAAGAGCTCTATTGGGAATTATAGTTTGGCAGATAGTCTGCCGATCATCAAGATTTAAAATCCTGATTTCTCATGAACTAATATCCCTAAAGATATATTGCACAAATTGTAATTCTTTTATTCAGGAATAAAAGATATAATAAATGCTAAATCTGAAAGTATAAGCTATCTGCAAATTACTTAAGATTTTTAATAATATATTATATTTCGACATAGTTTGTTTTTTTAAATATTTTATCGTCAAAATTTATAAAAGTTTTCAAACCAGATTATATGTGATAAAATGGAATTAATGTCGAAAAGGAGGGCTTTTTTTGCGAATTATTTCAGGTGAATTCAGAGGAAGAAAGCTGAAAAAGCTGGAGGGTATGGATATTAGACCTACCTCTGATCGAGTAAAGGAATCCCTATTCAATATGCTGGGAACAAGTTTAATGGATTGTGCTTTTTTGGATCTGTTTGCAGGTACAGGAGGCGTTGGTATCGAAGCATACAGCAGGGGAGCATCAAAGGTT
>MGOS01000045.1:13234-14243 GCA_001797185.1 Clostridiales bacterium GWB2_37_7 | reverse complement strand
AGGTTTACAACACTGATTATATCAATGCAATAAGTAAACTCGCCTTAAATAATAGAAAGTTTAATATAATATTTATTGATCCACCCTATTTAAAAGGCTTTGCACAAGATGCATTGGTACAAATCAATGAAAGTAAAATATTAAATGAAGAAGCAGTGATAGTAATAGAACATGACATGCAAGACAAAATGCCTGAGAATGTCGGCAACTTGAAAATGCAGCGTCAGAAGAAATACGGCAATACAATGTTGAGCTTTTATAGATTAACTTTGTAGCAAGGTTAACCGCAAGGAGGTATAAGGCTTGAGAATAGCAGTTTGTCCCGGAAGTTTTGATCCAGTTACAAATGGTCATTTGGATATTATAGCCAGGGCATCAAAAATGTTTGACAAAGTGATAGTTGCTGTTTTAAAAAATTCCAGTAAAAACTCAATGTTTGCATTGGAAGAAAGAGTGGAAATGCTTAGAATTAATAGTGCAGGGTTAGGCAATGTAGAAGTGGACAGCTTTTCAGGACTTTTGATAGATTTTATGAAGCTTAAGGATGCACAAATAATTATTAAAGGTCTTAGAGCTGTATCTGATTTTGAATATGAAATGCAGATGGCACTTATGAATCGAAAGTTAGATTCAAATATTGAAACAGTATTTATGATGACTAGCAGCAAATACTCCTATTTAAGCTCAAGCCTAGTAAAGGAAGTGGCTAGACATGGGGGTTGCATACACGGATTGGTACCGGACTTAATTGAAGAGGAGTTAATAAAAAGATTTAATATAGGAGGTTAATTTATGGAAGTGATGCTGCTTCTCGATGCATTGGAGGACATACTGGATAAAGCCAACACAATACCATTGTCTTCGAAGGTTATTTTAAACAAGGAAGAGCTTTTGGAAATAATCAAGGACATTAGAATTAAGATTCCAGATGAAGTTAAGCAAGCGCAATGGATCAAGGAAGAAAGACAAAAGATACTCATGGAAGCTAAAAAAGAAGCTGAAGGAGTTA
>MGOS01000045.1:8220-13103 GCA_001797185.1 Clostridiales bacterium GWB2_37_7 | reverse complement strand
GATGCCAAGAAAATAAGATTGGGATCCAGAGCGTATGCAGATGACATACTTGCAGAAGTAGAAAAGTACACAAATAACATTTCCAATACAATTAGAATAAATAGAGAAGAATTAAAGAACAAGAAGAGTTAAGGCATTTGCCTTGGCTCTTCTTGTAGTGATGTAAAGTCTTATGAATTGAATTTTATAAAAAAGGTTGACATAAGGCTGTATCTGTAATATTCTATTAGAGATAACAATATATACTTATAAACGTTGACGAGAAAGAGTAAAGGTATATTTCATTTACAGAGAGTTCCCGTTGTATTTATTATATATCCTTATAATAAATACTAGGTGAGAGGGGCAATAGAAATTACTTTGAACACATCTCTGAGTTAGGCACCGAATCCGCAAGGTAGTAGACTGCTCTCGGAATCCCTGCACCCGTTATAGTGCTAGAGTATAAGCATCATGCCGTACTCGAAGAGGTTGATATTGTGAGATATCGATAAATAGAGGTGGAACCACGTGAGTATTGCTCCCGTCCTCTAGCGTAAGCTAGATGACGGGAGTTTTTTATTGTATTGGAAAGTATAACTTTCCAATACAATAAAAAATCTTGATTTAACTGCCCGTGCCAGATTTTCCTCATTCCATTTGGAAAAGGCACATGAGTTTCAAATGCGGCCTCCGCCGCCTTTGTTTAGCAAACCAATCAGAATTAAATATTATAGCGCTATAAATTTAATATATAATGTTGTACTAATAAAAAAGTGAATTTAATAATGAAAAATAAAGGAGAGAAAATCATGAAAAAAAGATTTAAAGGTGCTCTACTTGTATTAGTTGTGCTGATTTCTATAATTGTTATATTAACAGGTTGCACTGGGGCTGCGGGCTCACAGGCAACAGATAATACAAAGAGCACGGGCTTTGAAAAGCTTCAAGAGATAGGTTATGTAACGGTTGGTTTTGATGATACCTTCGTTCCGATGGGTTTTAAGAATGAAAATGGTGAAATCGTTGGCTTCGATATAGATCTGGCAAAAGAGGTTTTCAAGAGGATCGGAATTGAAGTGAAGTTTCAACCCATAGACTGGTCAATGAAAGAAACGGAGCTTAACACAGGCAACATAGATCTTATTTGGAATGGTTATACAATTACCGATGAAAGAAAAGAAAAAGTTGCTTTTACAAAGCCATATCTTGAGAATAGACAAATTATAATAACCCTTGCAGACTCAGATATAAACAGCAAAGCCAATTTAAAAGGCAAGACAGTTGCAGCTCAAAATGGCTCCAGCTCTTTGGATGCAATAAACAGTGAACCTGAGTTGGCTGCGACCTTTAAGGATGGTGCACCCGTGCTTTTCGATACAAATAATGAAGCCTTAATGGATTTGGAAGCAAAGAGAACAGATGCTGTTGTAGCGGATGAAATATTGGCAAGATATTATATTGCAGAAAGAGGACAAGAAAAATATAAAGTATTAGATCAAGACTTTGGAAAAGAGGAATACGGAATCGGAATAAGAAAAGAGGATACAGAGCTATTGGAGAAAGTAAATAAGGCCTTAGATGAAATGAGAAGCGATGGCACATTTGCAAAAATATCAGAGCAATGGTTCGGAGCAAATATAGAAAAGTAGAGGGGTAAATCATGTTGAATTACTTATTAAGCCTCTTACCATCTATGTTTGAGGGCTTGACTCTAACCTTGAAGGTTTTTACTCTTACAATGATGCTATCACTGCCTATGGGCATATTTGTTGCCCTAGGCAGGCTTTCCAAAATTAAAGTGATCAGCAGATGTGTAAAGATTTATATATGGATTATGAGAGGAACGCCTCTTATACTGCAGCTGGTTTTTATTTTCTTTGGTCTTCCTTTGGTGGGCATAACCTTTGACAGGTTTCAAGCTGCCCTGATTGCATTTACATTGAACTATGCAGCATATTTCGGTGAGATTTTTAGGGCAGGCATACAATCTATTGAGCTAGGACAATATGAAGCAGCAAAGGTATTGGGATTTGGTCCGATTAAAGCTTTTACAAGAATTGTATTGCCGCAAGTCCTAAAGAGAGTACTGCCCCCTGTATCAAATGAAGTGATTACATTGATAAAGGATACCTCCTTGGTATATGTAGTGGGTCTTGGAGAATTATTAAGGTCTGGAAAGATTGCCTCTAATAGAGATGCATCTTTGGTGCCTTTGATCGTAGTAGCTTTCTTTTATCTGATGCTTACAGCTATACTTACAAAAGCGCTAAAGCTTTGTGAGGACAAATATTCATATTACCATTAAGGGGGAAGAACTATGGTATTAGAAGTAAAGGGCATACAAAAAAGTTTTCGGAATGATAAAGTGCTTCAGGATGTCAGCTTCTGCCTAAAAAGTGGTGAAATTATTGCAGTGCTAGGTCACTCAGGTGCCGGTAAGACTACACTCTTAAGATGCATAAATGGTTTGGAATTTTGTGACAGAGGAAGTATAAGTATAGATGGGAGATATTTGTGCAGAGAGGATAACGGAAAAACGCTCTATACTGACGCTGATAATATTAAGTCTATAAGAAAAAAATTAGGGATGGTTTTTCAGAATTTAAACCTATTTCCACATAAATCTGCACTTGAGAATATCACTGAAGCCCCCATTTTTGTACATGGCATATCTAAAGCAGAAGCAGAAAAAAAGGCATATCAGCTGTTGGAAGCACTTGGGATCAGAGACAAAGCAGCATGCTATCCTTATCAGCTTTCTGGAGGTCAAAAGCAGAGGGTAGCAATAGCAAGAGCCTGTGCCTTAAGTCCAAGTATTATGTGCTTTGATGAACCTACCTCAGCCTTGGATCCAGAACTCAAAGAAAGCATAGCCTGTATCATTGAAAAATTGGCATCGGATAATATGGCGATTCTTATAATAACTCATGATATGAACTTTGCGAAAAGAGTGGCAGATAAGATCATTTTTATGGAGGCTGGAAAGGTTATACAAGAGGGAACAAGGGATGAGTTTTTCTCTAAACCCATAAATGATACGGTAAAAAGATTCATAAATAGCGCATAAAAAGAGCTGAGGCTTACGCCTTGGCTCTTTTTATGCTAAAAGTTATTGTAAAGATCACCATAAAAACGACGATTAGCAGCAAATTAAAGGTTGAGCTTCCGATTTTCTCAAACATGCTGCTATTTAGATACCTTGAATAAAGACTGGCATTTATAGAATCATAAATATGGAAGACTTGTTGAACTCCCAATAAACTAAAAATTAAATATGTATAAAATGCAGCAGCTATCCCTTGGAAAAGCTTCATCATAGAGTAAAGACCAAATCTAAGATTTACCCTTGCAATTACACTTAAAACCTGCGCATTTATAGATAAGCCGCCAAAACCGATCATAAAGCTTATAAGCATAAGTTTGCTTATTAAGGGCATATCTATTAGAGCACTTTCCTTAACGCCGTTTGTAACCTCCAGCATCCCTATGATGACACTTGATACTGCTTGAGGATTTAAGTTAAGGAAAGGCAGCATGCTGCTAAGCATATTTGACAATAAACCTAAAATACCGGAGCTTTTCAGTATAGCTGTAATAACAGAGAAAAGTATAATAAATCCACCTATCATGATGATTAGATTTGCGCCGTTTTTTACTGCATCTCCCATGAGCATACCAAAGGGGCGCCCATCTTGTTTCCTATATTCAAGCATTTCCTTAAGTGGGTTTGTAAATCTATTGCGATCCATAATTTTATAAGAATCATGTTTCTTGCCTGGATCGCCCCAAAATCTCATTACCACACCTGCTGATATAGCTGACAAATAATGTGCAAAGGCTAATATCAGACCAAGCTTGGAATTTCCTAGTATGCCGGTGGATACAGCACCAATGATAAATAAGGGGCCGGAGGTACTACATAGACTTAACATCCTTTGCGCTTCCACTTTACTACATATGTTATTTTCTAACAGGGATGCTGTTATTTTGGCACCAACCGGATAACCTGATGCGATACTCATAAAAAATGCAAATGCACCTTCTCCAGGTAGATTAAAAATGGGACGCATTATATATCGGAAGCAGCTGCCGAGAAAGCTTACGATTCCTAAGCCTATTAGTATTTCAACACAAATGAAAAAAGGCAGCAGAGCTGGCAGCACAACATTGAACCAGAGGATTAGGCCATCATTAGAAGCCTTAAAGGATTCATTTGGGAAAATGACAATATATATGACAAGCATACAAAACATAATTGACATTAAAATTGTAGTCATATTTTTCTTAAACAAAAAAAACACCTCACCTTTAATATATTTATATTAAAGGTGAGGCAAACTAATTCGATATAATTCTATACGAATACTGGAGATGTCATAAAATCTTCCCCCGCCTTTTTGTACGTACTAACACTATAAGCTAAATTGTAGATGTTGGTTGATTTTATATCATGCTCAAAAATTTTTCTTAAGAGAGGTTCATCTGTATCAAAGGATGCTACTTTGTTGATTACAGGGTATGGGGAGTTATCTTTAATACTTCGAAGCAGCTGCTTTCCTCTGTCATTAAAGCCTAAAACTCTGCAGTAGGAGGGGGTGCCAGGCTGTTTAAAGCTTATTGTGTCCTCCCAATTTAAATCAATTAGGATGTGACAAAGTATCCTCTGTATAAAAGCGCGAGTATAACGTTTTGTCTTTATGGCTTCAATAAGTTCACTAATGCAGCTTGCTTTTTCAGCAGCTTTTTTTATACGATGTTCAAGACCTTCACTTACACTGATATAGGACTTAATCTGCTCAGCTGGCATGATCCTTAATCTATAAAGAAGGATGTCGCTATAGTTATCTAAATATATAGGACCCCTGTTTTTATCGAAATTATCATTTATTATATTAAGTGAT
>MGOS01000045.1:4155-8203 GCA_001797185.1 Clostridiales bacterium GWB2_37_7 | reverse complement strand
TTGGAGTCTTTTTGAAAAGCCGTAGGCTTTTAGCTCCTGTCTTACAGCAGTTGCGCTAGCAATTGGCTGAGTGATTTCAGTATCGTTATAATGATTGGCAAATCTTTTTATGGTGTAAGGGACCATGGGGGATTTTAGAAGAAGCATTGACTTTATATATTCTATGCCCAAAATATTATTTGGGTTTTCCCATATTCCAGCATTTATTTCTTCATGACCTTGATAATAGTCTCCCAGGGCAAGAGAAATAGAGCGGGGGTATGTATTACCATCTTTAAGGTGGTGTTTGACCAGCAAACTGAAATCCTCCGGCTCATTTACAAGCAGCGCTGCTATTTGGGTCAAAGGAGCAGCGCTTCCTAATTCACTTCCAAAGCAAATACCATCGATGATTCCTAGATTGTTTAATATATTAATGGCACCGAAGGAAAATATCTCAGCAGGCTGACATGAATAGACAAAGGGCAACTCAATCACCAAATCGGCACCATTCAACAGAGCCATCTTAGCACGACTCCATTTGTCGAACATTGCAGGCTCACCGCGCTGTACAAAGCTGCCACTCATAATGCAAATGATATTTTCGGCACCAAACTCCTGGCGGGCAGTCTGGATATGATATTTATGACCATTATGAAAAGGGTTATACTCAGAAACTATTCCTAAGGTTTTCACATTTACTCCTTTTATAAGGATGCTTTCTGCAGCATCCTTAAAGAAATTTATTATAAATATTATTATATGCAATAAACACTTTAAGTTCAAATAATGTTATAGTATTATTGAATAATTAGGAACATTATGTATAAAACATAAATATTTTCAGATTATAAGGAGGAAAATGTTTATTTTTATAGAAACATAATACTGTATACAAACAATAGGGAGGTATGAAATAATGAAAATTTTAGTTATCAATTGTGGTAGTTCATCCTTGAAGTACCAGTTGATAAATATGGAAAATGAGGAAGTATTGGCTAAGGGTATATGTGAAAGAATAGGAATCCAAGGTTCTTTCCTTAAGCACCAACCCGGCGATGGAGACAAGGTAACCATTGAAAAGCCTATGCCAACGCATATGGAAGCGATTCAAAGCGTTATCGATGCTTTGTTAGATGCAAATTATGGTGTGATAAAGAGCATGAACGAAATCAATGCAGTGGGACATAGAGTTGTTCACGCAGGAGAAAAGTTTGCAACTTCAGTGGTTTTAAATGAGGATGTAATGAACGCTCTTACGGAGTGTATCGAATTGGCACCTCTGCATAACCCACCAAACATTATGGGTATAGAAGCTTGTCAAAAGATTATGCCGGGTATTCCTATGGTAGGTGTATTTGATACAGCTTTCCATCAAACGATGCCAAAAGAAGCATACATATATGCATTGCCATATGAAATGTATGAGAAGTATAAAATAAGAAGATATGGTTTCCACGGAACTTCACATAAATATGTATCACAGAAGGCTGCTGAATTCCTAGGCAAGCCGCTTTCAGAGCTTAAGCTGATAACTTGCCATTTGGGTAATGGTGCAAGTATAGCAGCTGTAAACATGGGTAAGTCAGTGGATACTTCTATGGGCTTTACACCTCTTGAAGGTTTGGTAATGGGCACAAGAGCCGGTGATATGGATCCTGCAATAGTAACCTTCCTGCAAGAAAAAGAAAATCTTACTTCGGAGCAGGTTAACAGCCTAATGAACAAGAAGTCAGGGGTACTTGGAATATCCAAACTAAGCAGTGACTTTAGAGATATTGAAGATGCTGCTGAAAAGGGCAATGAAAACGCTCAATTGGCTTTAGATATATACAACTATAGAGTGAAGAAGTATATAGGTGCTTATATGGCAGCAATGAATGGTGCGGATGCAATCATATTCACAGCTGGTCTCGGAGAGAACTCTAACTTAGTAAGAGAAGCAATTTGTAAGGACATGGATTTCTTAGGAATAAAGATTGATGCACAAAAGAACAATGTGAGAGGCAAACTCACTGATGTTTCAGCAGATGGCTCAAAAGTGAAGGTGCTTATCGTACCAACTGATGAAGAAATGATGATAGCTAGAGATACGAAGATTTTAATTAGCAAATAATTGACTTGAAAACAGGCGAAAGCCTGTTTTTTTGTTTATATTAAATTTCATTGGTAAACATAATAATAAGTGTTATAATATATTGGTGTTATTCAATAGAAAAACTCTACAATGTTATAAATCTTTGTATGTAAAGCTTTTTTTCTTGACAAAATAATATTTGATTTGTATAATAAAATTTGTTAATTACATAGAGGTGGTAAAATGAAAATTAATATATCAAAGATTTCAAGGTGCGAGGGTATCAAAGAAAATTTTGATATTATCGATAAGAATCAATATGAATTGTTGTTTAACAATCAGACCTTCAAAACCTTGCCACCCTTGAGTGTAAGAGGATATGCGGTCAACTATGAAGGTAAAATCGAGGTAGATTTCGAGACGACCGCAACAGTAGAACTGCAATGCTCAAGATGCATTGAGAACTACGTTGCAGATGTACATGCTAGCTCATTTCACATATTTGTAAAGGAAGGCTTTCAAACTGATGAAGACCAACAGTTTTATAAAGGTGATGAAATAGATTTAACTGATATAGTATTGAATGAAATTACTGCAGAATTGCCTATGAAGCCACTATGTACAACAGACTGCAAAGGACTTTGTCCAGAATGCGGTACAAACAATAACCAAAGATCATGCGGATGCAAAGCTGAAGAAATTGATTCAAGACTGCAGGTTCTACAAAAGCTACTTGAAGATGAGCAAGGAGGTGTTTAGGATGGGTTTGCCAAAGAGAAGACACTCAAAATCCAGAAGAGACAAGAGAAGAGCTAATTGGAAGCTTATACTGCCAGGCTTGGTTTCATGCCCACAATGCCATGAACCAAAGCTACCACATAGAGTGTGTAAGTCATGCGGATACTACAAAAATAGGACTGTTATTTCTGTAGAGAATAAGTAAAGCTTAATTAAGCAACAGCTGTATAAAATACAGCTGTTACTTTTTTTTGTTTTCCTTTGTTTATTTTGGTATAATTTGTTAGAATGTTTTTATAGGCTGCTAATAATACAAGGAACAACTAGTTACATATGGATTTTAGTATATACAAGGTTGTTAGTGGTCAAAATTGTAAATATACAGTAACAATTAAAAAAAGTGTTGCATAAATAACCTGGTATAATATATACTTTATATTAGCACTAGGTACTAAAACTAATTACTAAACATAGGGGTGATGTACCATGGGCAAAAAAGGAATGAGTAAGAGGGATCGGCAGAAAAATCTACTGAAAAAGCTCAAAATTGATCCTTTTGTGACAGACGAAGAACTTTCAGAGGCTTTTGCCGTAAGTATTCAAACTATCAGGTTAGATAGATTGGAGATGGGCATTCCTGAATTAAGGGAACGAATTAAAAATGTAGCAGAAAACAATTACACAAAGGTTAAATCCCTACATGGGAAGGAAATAGTTGGTGAGCTTATAGACCTGGAGCTGGGTAAAAGTGGAATGTCAATACTTGAGACAGACAGCAATTTTGCCTTTGAGAAAACAGATGTAGTTAAGGGACATCATATCTTTGCACAAGCGGAATCCTTAGCTATAGCTGTTATTGATGCCAGTGTAGCCCTTATCGGTACTGCTAATATAAAATATAAGAATCCTGTCTTTGCTGGAGATAAACTGATAGCCAAATCTGAAGTAACCAGAACAAGAGGCAATAAATATTTCGTATGGGTATTTATTAAGGTTAAGCAGGTTGAAGTATTTAGAGGCAAGTTTATACTGGTTTCATTAAGTAATGATAAAAGCGAGGAGGATTAATATATGAAAATAGCAATTGATGCAATGGGTGGAGATCATGCTCCAAAATCAGTTGTTGAGGGAGCGGTACAAGGTGTTAAGGAATATGGCATTGAGGTTTGCCTTGTAGGTATCAAAGATGAAATACATAAATATATGAGTGAAGAAGATAAACGCAATGACAAAATTTCAATTATTGAGACTTCT
>MGOS01000045.1:2665-4046 GCA_001797185.1 Clostridiales bacterium GWB2_37_7 | reverse complement strand
AAAGGTATAGATAGACCTGCGTTGTCACCATTAATACCAACTACCAACGGTCCATGCATGATAATTGATGCAGGTGCTAATACTGACTGTAAGCCTAAGAATTTACAGCAGTTCGCTTTAATGGGCTCCATATATATGGAGAAGGTAATGGGAATATCTAAACCAAGAATAGGCTTGTTAAACATTGGCACTGAAGTGGGAAAGGGCAATGAACTTACAAAACAAAGCTTTGAGCTGCTAAACAAGCTAAATATCAATTTTGTAGGCAACGTAGAAGCAAGGGATGTAGCAGAGGGCATATGTGATGTGTGCGTGTGTGACGGTTTTGTTGGCAATGTCCTACTAAAAAATACAGAAGGTGTAGCTCAAGCCTTTCTTAATATATTAAAAGGAATCTTTATGCAGAATACCGTATCAAAAATAGCGGCATTCATGTTGAAGAAGGGCTTAAAGGCCTTCAAGAAGAAGTTTGATTATAAGGAAGTTGGCGGAGCACCTTTTATGGGAATTGATGGAATTATGATTAAGGCCCACGGCAGTTCTGATGCGAGGGCAATCAAAAATGCAATAAGACAGGCAAAGTTATTATATGATAACAAATGCTTGGATATAATAAGACAAGAAATTTCAAATTTGGGGGTTGATACTGTTGAGGATGCTGAATAAGCACGCTGGCATAATTGCCACAGGAAGCTATATGCCGGAGAGAACACTAACGAACGAGTATTTTGAAAAAATAGTTGATACAAATGATGAGTGGATAAAGTCTATGACAGGTATCGAGGAGAGAAGAGTAGCAGATGAAAATACTGCAACCTCGGACTTGGCAACAAAAGCAGCACTTAAGGCTATGGAAAAGGGTGGTGTAACACCAGAAGAAATAGACCTAATCATTGTAGCAACAGTTACACCAGACATGGCATTCCCATCTACGGCTTGCATTGTTCAAAAAAATATCGGAGCTGTAAATGCAGCTGCATTTGATTTAGAAGCTGCTTGTTCTGGCTTTATTTACGGATTAACTATAGCGGAAAGCTTTGTCAGCGGTGGAGTTTACAAAAAAGTATTGGTAATCGGTGCTGAAACATTGTCTAAGATAACAGATTATACAGATCGAAATACCTGTGTGCTTTTTGGAGATGGTGCAGGGGCAGCAATTGTTGCTGAGGTAGAAGAAGGTTATGGAATATTATCCTCGCATATTGGTGCGAATGGAAATGTAGGACATTTACTGGCACAACCTGCAGGTGGATCCAGAATGCCCACAACTGAGCAAACTGTAAGAGACAGATTACACTATATAAATATGGATGGCGGAGAGGTTTATAAGTTCGCTATAAGGATAATGGGAGAAGCTGCAGAAAAAGCTTTGGCAGGCTGT
>MGOS01000045.1:0-2434 GCA_001797185.1 Clostridiales bacterium GWB2_37_7 | reverse complement strand
TTAAGACGGAAATCTGTGAATTGCTAGGTATAGAGTACCCGATTATTCAAGGTGGTATGGCTTGGGTGGCTACGGCTGAGCTAGCCGCTGCCGTTTCAAATGCAGGGGGCTTGGGTATCATAGGTGCAGGCAATGCTCCAGCTGACTTTGTAAGAAATGAAATAAGGAAGGTTAAGAAGCTGACAGAAAAGCCTTATGGAGTAAATATAATGTTATTATCACCCTTTGTGGAGGATGTAATTAGAGCAGTTTATGAGGAAAGAGTCCCGGTTATTACAACAGGGGCAGGAAATCCTGCGAAATATATACCTTTGTTTAAAGAAATAGGCACAAAAGTAATACCAGTTGTACCTTCTGTAGCCTTAGCAAAAAAGATGCAAAAGGATGGCGTTGATGCAGTTATAGCTGAAGGCACAGAGTCAGGAGGTCATGTAGGTGAGTTAACTACCATGGCGTTGGTTCCACAAGTGGTGGATGCTGTAAGCATCCCGGTAATTGCTGCTGGTGGTATCGCTGACGGAAGAGGTTTCGTTTCTGCATTGGCTTTAGGTGCAAAGGGAGTACAGCTGGGTACCGTGTTTGTATGTGCAGAGGAATGTACTGCCCATGACAATTACAAAAATGCCATTGTTAAGGCTGGTGACAGAGGTACTGTGGTAACAGGAAGAATGACTGGACATCCTGTAAGAATCATTAAGAACAAGTTAGCAAGAGAATTTGAGAAGCTAGAAACAAATCATTCATCAGTTGAGGAATTTGAAAAGCTTGGTGCTGGCAGACTAAAAGATGCAGTGGTAGATGGTGATGCTGACTTTGGATCTATAATGGCAGGTCAAATCAGCGGTATGGTAAATGAAATACGACCAGCAAGAAAGATTATTGAAGATATGATAAATGGTGCAAAAGACACGATTAGTTCTTTGAAAAACATATAGATGAAAAAACACATATAAGCCAATATTCTGTATATCGTCTGTTTACGGTGCTAAAGACCTAACAGACGAACAGAATCTAAGCTTATATGAGTTTGTAGGAGGGATCGTATTGGTTAAACTGGCATGTATTTTTCCTGGTCAAGGGGCACAATATAGCGGAATGGGAAAAGAGATTGCTGAAAACTATGAGCAGGCAATGGAGATTTTTGAAATTGCCAGTCAAAGATTAGGAATTGATATGAAGAAGCTTTGCTTTGAGGGAAGCGAAGAAGAGCTTAAAAAGACAGAAAACACTCAGCCCTCTATACTTACAACAAGTGTAGCATTATTTGAAGTACTTAAACTAAATGGTATAAATCCTGATGTTGTAGCAGGTCTAAGTTTAGGTGAATACTCTGCTTTAGTAGCATCAAATGCAATTTCCTTTTCAGATGCAGTTAATCTTGTGAAGCAAAGAGGTAAATATATGCAAGAAGCTGTTCCGGCTGGGGAAGGCACTATGGCTGCAGTAATGGGAATGGAAAAGGATCAGGTTCTCGAATGCCTCAAGCTGGCAAGCGACGCTGGAGTTGTTGAAGCGGTAAACTATAACTGTCCGGGACAGATTGTTATAGCAGGCCACACAAAAGCGGTTGAGCGTGCTTGTGAGATCTTGAAGGAAAAGGGAGCAAGAAGAGCAATACTTCTTCCGGTAAGTGCACCCTTCCACTCCAGTTTGTTAAAGCCTGCAGGTGAAAAACTGGCATTAGAACTGGATAAGATTGAAGTGAAGGACCTTGAAATACCTGTTATAGCAAATGTAAATGCTCAAGCAATTACGGATAAAAACAAAGTAAAACAGTGTCTGATAGATCAGGTAAGCTCATCTGTACTCTGGGAGGACAGCGTTCGTTATATGATTGATATGGGAGTTGATACTTTCATAGAGGTTGGTCCAGGTAAATCATTATCTGCCTTTGTGAAGAAGATAGATAAAAATGTGACTGTATTTAATGTAGAGGATATGGAATCCTTGAAAAATACTATTGCAGGCATAAAGGAGAGAGCATCATGCAATTAACAGGAAAAACTGCTATCGTAACGGGCGGCGCAAGAGGCATAGGAAAATCAATAGCTATGACCTTGGCAGCGGCAGGAGCAAATATTGTTATTAATTATACTAGCAGCAGCAAAGCGGCAGAAGAAGTTGTAGAAGAAGCAAAAAAGCTAGGCGTTTCTGCCTTGGCTGTAAAGGCTGATGTATCAAAAAATGATGAAATAGAAAATTTGGTAAAAGAAGTATTAAATCAATTCGGAAGCATAGATATATTAGTAAATAATGCGGGGATAACCCGTGATAACCTACTGATTAGAATGTCTGAGGAAGATTTTCAAGCTGTAATTGATATAAATCTTAAGGGTGCATTTATTTGCACAAAGCATGTATCCAAGGTTATGATGAAGCAAAGAACAGGTAAGATCATCAATATAGCTTCCGTTGTTGGTGTAATGGGTAATGC
>MGOS01000044.1:23340-24089 GCA_001797185.1 Clostridiales bacterium GWB2_37_7 | reverse complement strand
TCTTTTCATACAATTCAAGAGTTAAATTTCTTGCCCATTTATCAATTTCGATAATTTCTTCCAAAGTAGGATTGTTAAGGGTTTCATTTTTTTCTAATACCGCTGTTATGAGCCTTGGTATATCCATAAAACTGATTTTGCTATTCAAAAATAGTTCTACAGCTGTTTCATTGGCACCGTTTACTGCAATACATGCACTGTCACCTAGTCTTAATGCATCATATGCCAGACTTAAGCATGGAAATTTTACTGTATCCGGCTTTTCAAAGGTAAGTGTTCCTAATTTAGCCAAATTCAGCTTTTCTCCTGTCATAGGCATTCTCTCGGGATAGGTTAATGCATATTGTATGGGCAGCTTCATGTCTGGCAATCCAAGCTGCGCAATAACTGACCCATCCACAAACTCCACCATGGAGTGAATGATGCTTTGTGGGTGTACGCAAACTTCAATTTCTTCTGATTGAACATCAAATAGCCATCTTGCTTCAATAACTTCTAAGCCCTTATTCATTAAAGTTGCAGAATCCACTGTTATTTTTTTGCCCATTTTCCAATTTGGATGGTTCAGTGCATCGCCGAGAGTTACATCCTGAAGTTCAGCTTGCGTTTTAGTTCTAAAAGGTCCTCCTGAAGCCGTTAATATAAGCTTGCTTAACTGAGATTTATTATTGTTGCCTATGCTCTGAAAAATAGCCGAATGCTCACTGTCAACAGGAAGAATGCTTATATTATGCTCCTTTGCTTTGGAC
>MGOS01000044.1:15646-23334 GCA_001797185.1 Clostridiales bacterium GWB2_37_7 | reverse complement strand
TTTTTTTTATTTACTATTGCATAGTATGTTGGTATCAATCCGGCAATACCTACTATAGCGGAAACAACTGTATTTGCTTCTGAAAACGTAGCTGCAGCTATAAGACCGTCTAATCCTGTGGCTACCTCTGTCAAGGCCCCTACTCTGCGTTTGAGCTCGGAATATTTGGATTCATCACATACTACAGTAAGCTTTGGACGAAATTCCTTCACTTGCTGTTCCAACAAATCTACATTGGAATTGGCTGCTACAGCCTCCAAACTGAACAACTCTCTATTGCTCCTGATTACTTCCATGGTTTGCAATCCTATGGAGCCAGTAGAGCCTAAAACTGACAATCTTTTCATTTTACTCTCCTTGGTATCTTTAAATATTTTGTACTAAAAGAAAATAATAGTACACAACAGGCATTGTAAACAATATACTGTCAAAACGATCTAATATACCCCCGTGACCGGGTATTAAATTTCCAAAATCCTTTAAGTTTGTATGTCTCTTTATATAGGACGCAGCTAAATCTCCCAATTGAGAAACTACACCGCATATTAATCCAATTAATACAAAGTTCTGTATGCCGACACTATTATTATAGTTGCCAATAACTATACCAAAAGCAGTAGTTAGAACAGTACTTCCAATAATGCCTCCTATGGCTCCTTCAACCGTCTTCTTCGGGCTTATAATAGGGCTTAACTTATGCTTACCGATGCTAATGCCCGTAAAGTAAGCAGCTGTATCTGTAAACCAAGCCGTCAAGAAAGGCAGCCATATCAAAACAGCACCGTCTTCCAAATTGTTAATAAATATAATATGTGCCAGCAAAAATCCAACATAAATAAAACCGAACAAGGTATGTACAATTCCATTTACACTACTTTTACGTGTGAAAATTTCATAAGAAAAAAGAAATATCAGCATGATGGCTGCAATCTTGCTAAATACTTCAGTCCTTGGATAAATCAACTGCAGTATATAAAAAGCTACGCAGAATATATAACCTGCGAAATCAACGGTTTTAACTCCTGTAGCCTTTATAGCCCTGTAGTATTCGTACATTCCGACCAAAGAAAGCACTCCGGCAAATAAGTATAAGTAATTACCCTTTACAATCAAAAATAAAACAATTAAAGGTGCACCTACAAGGGCACTGATTATTCTCGTAAGCATTTTATCCTCCGCTACTTTTTCATTCATAGGAAATCTTATTCTTCCTTAACAAAATTTGATCTAGTGCATTTCATAAAAGACTTCCTTAATCTTAAAATATTTATTCAGAAGACTTTTTTATTAGTCCAAATCTTCTATCTCTATTTTGGAATTCCATTATAGCCTTCTCCAGCTGCCTGCTATTGAAATCAGGCCACATTTCATCGACAAAAACCAGCTCACTATATGCGCTTTGCCACAGTAAGAAGTTGCTCAACCTTTTTTCACCACTGGTTCTAATAATTAAGTCCGGTTCAATATCCCCAGAAGTAAATAGGTAACTTGAAATTAGCTCTTCTGTGATTTGCTCCTTTAATATTTTACCTTCCTTGAATTCTTCTGCGATTTTTTTGCAGGCATTTATAATTTCAGCTCTGCCGCCATAGTTTAGTGCGATGTTAAATTGTATGCCGGTATTGCTTCCGGTCAGTCTGACAGCCTTTTCTACCTCTTCTCGTGTTACTTTAGGCAGCGGACTTAAGTCACCAAGTATTTTTATTTTCACATTATTCTTATTCAGCTCATTAATTTCTTTTCTCATATACTCGATTAGCAGGTTCATTAAATAGGAGACTTCCTCTGTAGGCCTATTCCAATTCTCAGTTGAAAAAGCATATACCGTAAGAATTTCGATACCCATATCACTACAGGCTCTGACTACCTCTCTCAAGGTCTCCATCCCTGCCTTATGTCCAAAAACCCTTGGAAGTGCTCTTTTACTTGCCCACCTTCCATTTCCATCCATAATAATAGCTATATGCTTTGGAATCCTATTGCTGTCGATTTCATTTTGCATTTGTTCGCCTCCTTATTTGCATATTCAAAGGGCAATTATATTATACTATACATTAACTAAATATACCAATTAACAGTTCTATTATCAACTCAATATGATGACTTTAAACGGCATTACTTTTGTTTTATTGAATTATATTAATAAATCCCCTCATTATAGAGGGGATTTATTATTTAAATCTAGCAACTGTCAAATATATACAATCGTTATCTATTAACTGTCTGACAACTATAGGCGTATGATCTTTTCGCTCATCCTTTTTGTCTTGATAAGGTGTAGAAGTCTCATCTACTATAACATTATAACCATTCAGCATTAATAGAGCCTGGTCTATCTCATACCCAATGGTATAAGGAACTTCCGCCATCAAGCTTAAACCTCCATGATTTCTTTTTCTTTAAGCTCCGCTAATTTATCAATTTCCTTGATGAATTTATCTGTCATCTTTTGAGTATCTTCTTCGGATTTCTTTAGTTCATCCTCTGTGATGTCTCCATCCTTCTTGTGCTTCTTTAAATTGTCATTTGCATCTCTTCTGATATTTCTAACAGCAACTTTTGCTTCCTCTGCCTGTTTCTTCAATAATTTAACTAAATCTTTTCTTCTTTCTTCAGTTAATTGAGGTACAACAAGTCTTATGATTTTGCCATCGTTAGAAGGGTTCATGCCTAAATCTGATTTTTGTATCGCCTTCTCTATAGCCGGTATAGACTTGGCATCCCATGGGCTTATGTTGAGTATTCTAGCCTCTGGTGCTGTTACGTTTGCCAACTGATTAAGTGGTGTTTCCGACCCATAATATTCAACATGTATTCTGTCCAACAATGCAGGATTGGCTCTACCCGCCCTGATAGATGCGTACTCATGCTTGAGCACTTGGATAGTCTTATCCATTTTTTCCTTCAGATTCTTCTCAATCTCTTTTATCATTTTAGTACTCCTCCTTTACTATTGTACCAATTTCTTCTCCCATTATTGCCTTAATTATATTATCTGGGTTCTTTAGATCAAATACAAGTATCGGAATTTTATTATCCATGCATAAGGACGCCGCAGTAGAATCCATAACTCCCAGCCCCTTATTAATAACATCTATATATGAAAGAGTATCAAATTTCTTTGCACACTTGTTCTTAACAGGGTCACAATCATAGACACCGTCGACCTTCTTTGCCAGAAGTATAATCTCAGCTTCAATTTCTGCCGCTCTAAGTGCCGCTGTTGTATCTGTAGAAAAATATGCATTACCTATTCCAGATGCAAATATCACTACTCTGCCTTTTTCAAGGTGTCTTATAGCTCTTCTTCTAATATAAGGCTCCGCTATCTGTCTCATCTCTATTGCTGTTTGTACTCTAGTCGGTACCTCAATTCTCTCCAATGCATCCTGCAATGCAAGAGAATTAATAACTGTTGCCAGCATACCCATATGGTCTGCAGTAGTTCTGTCCATACCTTCGCCGCTTCTTCCTCTCCAGAAGTTGCCGCCACCTACTACAATTGCTACTTCAACATTTAAAGCTTTAAGCTCCTTAACCTTATTGGCAATGGATACAATGGTATCCTGATCCAAACCAAAGCTTTTTTCACCTGCCAGGGCTTCTCCGCTAAGCTTTAATATTACTCTTTTATACTTAACTCCATCCATTAGAATTATTCCTCCAATTATCTATTGATTTGCTATAAAGGCAAACAGTCCCTAATTCAAATCACCAGTAGCATAAAATTTCTACAAAAGCAATTAAATTCCTTCCAAACTTTAGAAAAAAAGAGAACACTATGTGTTCCCTTTATTAATACGAGTAGGAACATCCATTCTTCATTAATCTGCATGTTCCGTAAGCGAGTATCATAAAAGGCTTCATTACTTTTAGTGTTTCTATAGAAGCCTTTTTTATAATGCATAGGAAAATCTAAATTTACCTTAAACAAATTTTCCGTCATGCATTTCATAAAAGGCTTCATTATTTTTAGTGTTTCTATAGAAGCCTTTTTTACTTTTTCAGCTGGTTCATAACTTCTTCTACGAAATTGTCTTCTTTCTTTTGTAGTCCTTCACCCATTTCGTATCTTGTGAATCTTCTGATAGATAGATTTTCACCTATTTTAGCTATCAAAGAATTTAGAAGTACTTGAACTGTCATATCAGGATTCTTAACAAATGGCTGCTCAAGTAAGCATATTTCCTTGTAGTACTTTTCTACTCTTCCTTCAACCATTCTATCAACTATCTTTTCTGGCTTGCCTTCGTTTAGAGCTTGTTGTCTGAAAATTTCTTTTTCCTTTTCAATAACAGCTTGATCAACTTGATCTCTTGATACATACATAGGATTTGTAGCAGCTACCTGCATTGCCATATCCTTTACGAAAGCTCTGAAATCAGCGTTCTTTGCAACGAAATCTGTTTCGGAGTTAACTTCTATAAGAACTCCAATTCTTCCACCGCCATGTATGTATGCTTCTACTATACCTTCACTTGCTATTCTACCAGCTTTTTTTGCCGCTCCAGCAAGACCTTTTTCTCTAAGCAATTCGATTGCCTTTTCTATGTCACCATTCGTTTCAACAAGTACCTTTTTGCAGTCCATCATTCCTGCTCCGGTTCTTTCTCTTAACTCTTTTACTGTTGAAGCATCAACCATGATATGTACCTCCTAAAATTATTTATTTGCATTTGTCTCAATAATATTTGATAGAACGCAGTTTAAACAATCTATTTAAACTGCGTTCCTAAAGTACACTTATGCAAATATTATTCAGCAGCTAGCTGCTCACCTTGTCTGCCTTCTAATATAGCGTCTGATATTTTTGCAGTTAGTAGCTTAACTGCTCTTATAGCATCATCATTACCTGGTATTGGGTAGTCAACTTCTTCTGGATCACAGTTTGTGTCAACAATCGCAACAACTGGTATTCCAAGAATATGTGCTTCTTGGATCGCTATTTTTTCTTTTCTTGGGTCTACAACGAAGATCGCACCTGGTAAATTAACCATGTTTTTTATTCCGCCAAGGTTCTTCTCCAACTTTTCCATTTCTTTCTTAAGTTGAATTACTTCCTTCTTTGGAAGAACATCAAATGTGCCGTCTTTTTCCATTGTTTCAAGAGTGTTAAGTCTTTCAATTCTTTTTTTGATGGTCTTGAAGTTTGTAAGCATTCCGCCCAACCATCTTTGGTTTACATAGAACATATTTGCTCTGATAGCTTCTGACTCAATGGACTCTTGAGCTTGTTTCTTTGTACCTACGAAAAGAACATCCTTCCCCTCTTCAGCTACTGATTTTACAAAATCATAAGCTTCTTCAACCTTCTTAACTGTTTTTTGAAGGTCAATGATGTAGATACCATTTCTTTCTGTGAAGATAAACTCCGCCATTTTAGGATTCCATCTTCTTGTTTGGTGACCGAAGTGCACCCCAGCTTCTAAAAGCTGTTTCATTGAAATTACTGACATTTTAAAAACACCTCCATTGGTTTTTTTTCCTCCACGCTTATCATCTTCCAAGAAAACCATTGTGTGGCACCCTTCAAGGAATCAATTCGTGTGTGAATTTTCACGTTAGCTAGTATACCATATATATTATTTATTGGCAATATATATTTTATTCACAAATAAATAGGAATGAAATAAATTACTTAAATAAAGTAATTTATCTCATTCCTATTTTGGACTAGATGTGATGATCTCAATAATCCCATCTATAGATGAACCTGATGGAATCTTAAAGGTTCCAATTTGCAGTTTGTTTTCCTTTTTCAGTTCTGTAAGCTTTTTTAAAAAAACATCCTTGCTTTCTATAAGCTTATTGGTTACTAACAGCTCAGCAATGCCTTCAGAGGAAGTGCCTGACTTTATGGTTATTATTACAGCCTGCTGTACTTCTGTCTGCAATGTCGATTGTTGTTCCTTTTTATCTTCTTCAGGTTGTTTATTTATAAGGTCCTTTGCATTTATAATCATTAGATTATACTTTGCTGCCTCTCTTTTAATTTCATCTATTGTCAGGCTCCTGGGTGATGCACTTATGTTCGCCATAGAAGCTAATATCAAGCCTATACCAATGCCTAGACAAATGTTTTTCAAGCTGTATTTTGTCATTCTATTTCTCCTCGTTTTTCAGTGACAAAATTAAAGACACTTCGCCCTGCCCTACATTCATTCTCTTGGCTATATCTACTATACTGATACCTTGATCCGCTAATTCAAAAATCATCTGCTGCTTCGTTTTTGATTTTTCTTCAATTATAGCATTTTTAGCAGTTGATGCAATTGTCATCGGTTTAAATCTCACAGGTACAGAAGTCTTTTCAACAGTTTGTTGAGGTTGTTGCAGTACGACAGATTGTTGAGTTACTTGCTGCTTAACCATTGGTCCTGAATTAATTTGCGCTATGCTGTTATTGACGCTTCTATATATTTTGTTTAAATTATTTATCTTGTCTTCAATTTCTTTTACAATTACATCTGAAGTGAAGTTAAGCTCAGATAATATTTCTTCTGCATCCTCTATAACTTTTTTTATTTCTTGTTCCTTTACATCAATATTGAAATACATATCATCGCCTTTTAGCTTATCCAAAAATATCATTATTATTGCAGTCATTACTGTTAATATTCCTACAGCCAATAAAATATAATTTACAAAATGTGTATTCATGGTGTCACCTCAATCAGATTCTAATATCAATACTTTGCTTATTATTCTTCTTTTTCTTATTATCTTGGTTATCTTCTTTATCATTATCGCTATTTTGCTGTTTTTTAGAGTTGTCCCTCTTTATTTTTCCGCCTAATGCTTTTTTGGTCTCATTCACCTTTTTAAGCTCTTTTTCATTTTGCTCCTGCTGCTTGTGCATATTAATTGTATTGTTATTTTGCGAATTATGCTCTTCCATATACTTAATTTTTTGGACCTCAGGCGCTTTTGGTATGATCGTTTGATAATCGATTGATCTTATTGGCATAAAGTGCACCCCCTAATTTTCATAAGGTCCTATTTTTACTTCTGCATTTGCTCTATATAATGTAAGGTACTGCAAAGGGTCCTTAACGTACATCATGCTGCTTCCAATTGTTACTCTGGTACCTGGATAAATTACATCTGAAGCCTTTATTTTACCCTTAGAAAGTTCTTCAAAATAACTCTCCATTTCCTTCATATCTATGCTATTACTCTCTAGTTTCATGGCAAGTTGAAGCTTTGCCTGAATTGATTTTGCAAGCAGCTCAAGCTTGTCTTGAGGCAGTTCTGTCTTCTGTCTTATTTTTGTAAGCACATCAACGGCTTGTGTAACCTTCTCTAAGTTTTCAATGATCCCTTTATGCTCTTGTTTTAGTATTTCATACCTCTTACGCATATCAGGATTTACACCAACCTCAAGCTCAGTTAAAGTCGCCATTGGAGAACCAATCACCTTTGCTTTTATTTCATCTCCTACTTTAAAGTTGCCTCCAACAATCAAGCCCTTTCTGCCTGCGGCTTCTAATTTTTTTCCACAGACAACGTGGCTGTGCATGATAGCATCACTGTGTATATTTCCCTTTACTTCAATTACGCTGTTTTCTATAAATTTCGCAACCAAATCTCCGTCGCAATATAATTCACCCTTGTTCATACCCTGTATACCTCTATGTAGGATAATATTGCCTTTAGAGACGATTCTAGCACCTTCTACAACTCCGAAT
>MGOS01000044.1:12800-15638 GCA_001797185.1 Clostridiales bacterium GWB2_37_7 | reverse complement strand
TTTACGATGTCCTTTCCTATAAACCTGATATTGCCTGTAGAGTTATCTACATTTGCAGGAACCATATAAAGTGCAAAAACATGTACTTTATTATCTAGAATTTTTACTTCTCCATCTATAGATGAGATGATGTGAAGCCCATCCTCAGATATTGTTACATTTTTACCCTTTGGCAGCTGAACTTTCTTACCTTCTCTAGCCTTTATAATCTCACTCTTAACGCTTTTACCTGGAACACCTTCAGAAGAAGGAATCATTGTTACAAGAACCTGCCCAGCCTTTACATTCTTAATAAGCGATAATTCTCTGAAGTCTATTTTTCCCCCTTCGCTTTCTATGAGCTTTGTTTCGTTGTTTGTATCGAAATGATATTCCAGCTTTGCATCCTCTCCGTTTATAGGGTCTACTCCTTCTGCAATCTTTATTTCCATTTCATATAGCTTGTTTTTAACTAATCTTTTGATTTCTTCATCCTTAATACCAGTTACAATATTGTTTTCCTTTAATGCGTGATATATTGCCGCTTCAGTTATATCCACCCCTCCCAGAGGTGAAGTTACATAAATAAATGCATCAATATTATCGATGCCAAATCTAAATTCACATTTACTATCAACTTTCGTTTCTTGCTGAACATCGGCAATCTTTATAGGTTCATCTAAAATGTTTTTCTTCATAGCCTCAATTACCGGTTCCAATATAAATGAATCGATCCTCTTTAGTATAATTTTATTATTAATCTCTTCAATGGGCATAATCCCGCTTAGCTTAATATAAACACCGTCTTCCTTATAAAAAAACTCTATAATATTTTGCTTCTTATTTGCATCTTCGCTCAAAGCAGTATTATAGATTTCATTTAAGTTTTTTTCGATCTTGTCTATATTAGTTGTGTTCTTCAAGGAGACCCTAATTTTAAAGTATGAGTTAAATAGACTTTTCTTGCTTTCCAATACTTCTACGTTAATTTGATCCTTGGCAACGCCAAGCTTCTGCATTCCTTCTTCGACTAAGCCATCAAGACTTTTACCCTCTAATACAACAAAATCTTCTCTCATTTTATTCACCCCTAATAATTAGTTTAAATAACTGCTTATTTTACCTTTAAGCCGTATTATGGCCTTTGTGTGTAGTTGTGAAACTCTTGATTCTGAGATGTTCAGTAGCTTACCAATTTCTTTATAGGTTAGATCTTCATAGTAATATAAAGTGATTACTTTATTTTCTTTTTCAGGCAGCGAATTAATTGTTTCAACAAGTATATTTCTCAGTACTTCTTGCTCCATCGCTGCACCCGGACTTGTTTGATTGTCTGCATCTTCACTTAAAAACTCTCTTTTTTGTTCCAATAGGTCATCTAAAGACACTACCGAATAAGTTGAAACGTGTTGAATCTTCTTTTGAAAATCCTCTAGGCTGACATTTAGCTTAGCAGATATTTCATTATCAGTTGCAGCACGTCCTAGTTCATTTTCAAGCTCGTAATATGCTTTTTCCAACTCTTTGGCTTTCTGTCTTACAGAGCGTGGAAGCCAATCTATCTCTCTTAAATAGTCTATTATTGCTCCTTTTATTCTAAGCTGGGCATAGGTATCAAACTTAACGCCTCTTCCTGTGTCATATTTTTCTATAGCGTCAATAAGACCAAAAACGCCATAGCTCACTAAATCGTCGTACTCAACATTATTCCCATAGTTTGCATAAAGTCTTCCAGCGACAAATTTTACAAGGTGCAAGTATTTAATTATGAGTTCTTCTCTGACTTTTACATCCTTAGTTCTTATATAATTATCCCATAAAATGTTTGTTTCCATATTTGCCTCCATAAAGTACTAAGATGTTATTCTTCAATCCTTATTCATAAACGTCTTAAAGCTTTCAGGATTTACTTCGACAAATTCCTCATCTTTAGATAGAGGTAAAATCTTTAATAACTCATCCTCTTCTTCTGAATCTAATCTAATATCAATTGTAGAAGCTGAATTTGTTTGCTTCCCTGCTACCGTAACCATCCTTTTAGCGTTATTAGCCAATGCAGTGTGTGCATCGTTTAAAACAAAGGCAAGAAAATATCCTATTGCTGCAAATAAAATAATTACTATACTACTTCTTATCATTAAATTGATAAATGGTACTCTATTATAAAAATATATAATTATATTTAATAATAATCCAATTATAATAAAATAGATAGGCAAATCCCCAAATTTTTTCATATACAAGCGCCACCCTATATCTTTTTTGTCCCAAAGCCAATGGTTTTTATCAGAAGTACGCCGGTTTCAGAGTAAAGTTCAATGGTTCTACCATAATTTCCACCGGTATCTTCAGCAATAATAGGTATGTTAAGAGACTGCAAAACTTCCTTAGTGGCAGTTACATTTCTCGAACCTATTCTCATTATATCGCTGCTATCATTGAAATTAAACATCTGAGACCCACCTGCAATTTTACTAACTAAGCGATACTTACTTGCCCCGATTTTTTGCATATCTTCAATAAGCTTAACGATTGCGGTATCAGCAAATTTTGCTATATTGCTATTATTCTTTATGTGCAGGCTGCTAGGCAGCATAATATGTGCCATCCCTGAAATTTTAGTTGATGTATCATATAAGCATATACCCACACAAGAGCCCAAACCCAGGGTAGTCAAAACACCCGGGTTTCTTGTGCAATTCAGGTCTGCCATACCTACTTTAATTAAATCTCCCATATTATAATACTCCTAGACTCTTTAGTAAAATTTCATAGGAATCCTCATCCGGTACTAAGAAGAAGTTTCCTTTTACATGCTGTGATCCTTCGATAAAATCCGTTTCTATAAGCATAACCTTA
>MGOS01000044.1:3866-12752 GCA_001797185.1 Clostridiales bacterium GWB2_37_7 | reverse complement strand
GCCATATCAGAAGCTAAGGAAGGTACCGATACAATCAACTTAAGACCAGTCAATGATGATAAGGAAGACAAATAGGATCCAGCCAAGATATTTCCAACCTCTTGCAAAGCTGAAATTTCCATATCACTTAGTTGATCAGAAGCCTCATCCATTGACATAAGCAAGCTGGTCAAAAGTTTTGCAGACATTTTGTCCAACAGAAACATGATGCTGCCTGATATATCTCCTGTTACCTTGAAATATATACCTACAACTGCGGTTTCAGGTCCTCCAACTAGTTCTGCTACATCCTTAAATTCTAAAATATTAACCTTTGGTACATCCATGTCGATTCTTTTGGCTATCATTTTAGATAGGGCTGTTGCTGCATTTCCTGCGCCAATATTTCCTATTTCTTTTAGTACATCTATTTGCATGCTGTTAAGATTATCAAGCGATAAAGTCATCTAATCCCCACCTTTGTTAAGCAGTAATGCTAATAATTTTAGATACATCCAATAATATTATTAATCTCTCTTTTACCTTTCCAATGCCGTATATATAAGAATGATCAATGCTTGCAATCGTTGCAGGAGGCTCTTCGATGAGTTCCTTGTCTATCTCTAGTACCTCGGAGGAGGTATCAATTATCAAACCTACAGTTATTTCATCTACTAAAACGATTATAATTCTAGTGCTTTCCGTATCTATGTTTTGTGACATATCAAATTTCTTTCTTAAATCAATGACAGGTATAACCTCACCACGTAAATTAATTACCCCTCTTACAAAGCTAGGTGACTTCGGTACTCTGGTTATTCTGATCATTTCTTTTATTTCTTTTACTCTTAAAATGTCTATTCCATATTCTTCATCTTCCAGCTTGAATACCACGAATTTATTAGTAATGTTTGCCGCCATATTAGCACCCCCCCTATATTAGAGAATTTGTATCAATAATAAGAGCAACTTGTCCGTCACCTAGAATGGTAGCACCTGCAATATACCTGATTCCAGACAGATATTTTCCAAGTGTCTTAATAACTATTTCCTGTTGGCCGATCAGGTTATCTACAATAAAGCCAGCGTGCTTTTCGCCCTTCTTTACAACAACGATGGTCATTTCCTTTTGTTCTTCAGTCATACTTCCTTCTACATCAAGTACCCTATTAAGTCTTATAATCGGAAGTACATTATTTCTATTCAGAACAACCTCCTGACCATGTATGTTTCTGATTGTCTCAGCGTCAATTGTTGTTATATCTCTAATTACATTAAGCGGTATCGCATATTTCTCGTTGCCAATTGTAACCATAAGTGCTTGAATAATTGCCAAGGTCAATGGAAGTCTTATTATAAACTTACTACCCTTGCCACTGACTGTTTCTACTTCAACAATCCCATTTAGAGACTCTATTTTTGTCTTTACAACATCTAATCCTACGCCTCTACCTGATATATCGGAAACTTTGTCAGCTGTACTAAAACCTGGCTTAAATAATAATTCAACTGAGGATTTTTCATCTAGAGAATCTGCTTCTAGTTTATTTATAATTCCTTTCTCTACAGCTTTTTTTCTAACCTTGCTAAGGTCTATACCATTACCGTCATCTTCTACTTCTATAACAACGCTGTTGCCATCCTGATAGGCTCTGAGATAAAGATTTCCAGTAGACGATTTGCCCCTCTTTACTCTTTCTCCCATGTCCTCTATACCATGGTCTATTGAATTTCTAATTAAATGAATTAATGGATCCCCAATTTCATCTATAACTGTTCTGTCCAACTCTGTTTCTTCACCGGACATAATAAGGTCAATATCCTTGTTCAATTCCTTTGAAAGGTCTCTTACCATTCTAGGGAATCTATTGAATACTCTTTCTATGGGTACCATTCTGACCTTCATAACGGCATCATGTAAGTTAGTAGTAATTCTTTCTAAATATTCAACCGCTTCACCCATGTCTTGATTGGTATTATCTGTCCCGACACCTTCCAGTCTGGTTTTTATAATAATAAGCTCGCTCACCAGATTCATCAGGTTGTCCAACCTATCAATATCGACTCTTACTGTTTTACCCGTCTTGGATTTCTTATTATGTGAATCCTCAGTAGCTTCTTTTTCTTCATTTTGTGAAGGATCGAAGCTCTCCGCTTCTGTAACATTCTCCAAATTGGTTTCGCTTAAGTCAACATCAGCTATTTCTATCTTTTCAAATACAACTTGTGTAATTTCCGATATCGACTCCAACTCTTTCCTGATTACTGCTTCATTTTCAAGTGAAATGATTGCTATACTAAATTCATTCTCAAAGTTCTCATCTTCTATATCTTCAACCTTTGGTACTGCTTTTATTATTTCACCATATCTTTCAACAGTTTGGAAAACAATGAAAGCTCTTGCAGCCTTTAGCATGCAACCGCTGTCAAGCAGTATTTTTACCTTGAATACATTGAAGCCCTGCTCTATAGCTTTAGCCACAACTCCATTATCGTATTGGTTGAACTTCATAATGCCTTGATCAATCACTGGAGCCTTTAGTTCTGTGACAGCAACCTCTTGAGTTGCCTTTCCCTTTAGAATATTGTTCAATTTTGTAATGATTTCATCAGCAGAAGCATTTCCTTCAGTCCCATTGCCTGCAATATGATTTACGGAGTTCTCCAAGAAATCGAGACACTCAAACAATACGTCAATCATAAATGTGCTCACATCGATTTTACCGTTTCTAAGATCATCAAGTACATTTTCCATCTGATGCGTGAGATTTGTCATTTTACTATATCCCATTGTACCTGCCATGCCCTTTATGGTGTGCGCAACTCTAAAAATTTCATTTAATATTTTCATATCCTTTGGGTTTGTCTCAAGTCCTAAAAGGCTTTGATTTAAGCTTTGCAGGTGCTCCTGTGATTCCTCAATAAATATTTCCAAGTACTGATTCATATCCATAAATTACACCCCCGTAAATTTTACTATTTCTTTTGCGATTTCAGTCAAAGGTATTATTTTATCTATAACTCCCATGTTAACTGCTGATTTAGGCATTCCATATACAACACAGGTTTCTTCATTTTGGGCAATTGTCTTGCCGCCGACATTTTTTATTTTGGTAATTCCTTCACTGCCATCATTGCCCATCCCTGTCATCATAACAGCAATGAGATTTTTGTGACCACATGCTGCTACAGAATTCATCATATAGTTAACGGATGGTCTATGGCCTGTCATCGGTATTTCCTGATTTAGCCCTATTCGATATTCTCCTGACGCTTTATTTATATACATGTGATAATTCCCAGGAGCCAAGTAAGCCCATCCAGGTTTAAGAATATCTCCGTTTTCGGCTTCCTTCACATTGATTTCAGATAAACTGTCCAACCTTAACGCCAATGACTTTGTAAAGCCAGGTGGCATATGTTGAACAATAAGTACAGCTGCGGGTAGATCGGCAGGCAACAGAGGTATAACTTCCTGCAAAGCTCTAGGTCCGCCAGTAGAAGTTCCAACAGCTATTATATATTTAAGCATACAATCAGACTGAACCTTCTCTTTTGGCTGCATCGTTATTTTATTTGGGAAAATGCTTTTTCTATTATAATTTAAGGTATTAGAGGTTACTGAGTTTTTAATTTTTTTGACTAAATCTTCTTTTATATCATCTATATTAAAATGTATTATAGATGAAGTTGGTTTAGGTACAAAATCAAAGGCGCCAGCATCCAAAGCTTTCATTGTTGCTTCGCCGCCATTATTGGTCAAACTGGAAAGCATGATAACCTTTGGCGCAGGGTTTAACTCCAGAAGCTTTTCTAGTGCTGTTATACCGTCCATAATTGGCATCTCAACATCTAGTGTAATGACATGAGGCTTCAATAGCTGCGCTTTATCAATTCCATCTTTTCCGTTTTTAGCAGTGCCTACAACTTCTATTTCATCATCTTGAGACAGCATGTCACTGATAACCTTACGCATAAAAGCTGAATCATCTACTACCAGAACTTTAATCTTTTCTTTAGATGTATTCACTTAAATCAACCCCTTTTTAGCCAGCTTCCTTTGCTCTTCAAATATAAATCTCATAATAATATTTCTTTCTATCTCTGTGATCTTTTCAAAGGCGATTCCATATGCATATTTATTTGGTTTGATCTCTTCTTTTATTTCTTTTCTTAAAACTTTTCCCAATATATTAAGATTTGAGTTTAAATCTACGTTAATTTCTAATAAATCATTTGTTTCTAATTCCATGGAAGTTGAAATAGCAAGTCCTCCTCCACTAATATCTACTATAGTCGCTGTAAAAAACTCATCAAATAATTTTTCCTTCAAGTTTACTATTTTTCTTGCCTTCATTGTTTTTATGGCTTTGAGCCTGTAATAGTTTCTTCTTTGAATTTTATTTACTTCAGAGACCCTCATCAACCGGAGAAGTGGTATGGCTCCAAATAACTTACTTACTATTTTTGCTTGGAATTCATATATAGCGCCTTCTTTTGCGACAACAACCTTTAGCACTGTGTCATTTTTTATGTAAATTATTCTATTTTTTGAGATTGGAATTAGTACATCAATTGTTCCATCTACATTTAGTTCTTCAACTCTACTGACATACTGATGATTGTCATAATCATTTAACAGCATCAGATTGATTCTTTCTCCTATGCTAATAAATTTATTGACCTCCTGCATACCTTATCTCCCCCACTGTCCATTTATACGCTACATATTATGTAACTCTTATATCAATAAAAATTAGTGTATATTACCATTATATAATATTTTGGCAAAATTTGAAATTTTTTAGCTAAAAATGTTAGATAATTTATTAATAAACATTTTAAACCCTGAAGATCCTGCCATTGTAGTACTCTCTGCATCGAGAAGTATGTTGGCTATATCAGTAATATTCTTTGTAGCTTCACATTTTGTATAATTAAGCACAAATGGCTGTTGTATTTTGACAGATTTCGACACGCAATTATCGTTTAGTATATAACCAAGTCTATGAAGCTTAATACCAATGAATTTTTCTGTGACCATATTCAGCTTTTCCAAAATATTATTAGCTTCCTTATCATTTTCTACTCTGTTAACCACTAGTTTAATGTCTTTATAAGAATCCTTTAGTGATATGGTTTTTATTAAAGCATAAGCATCAGTAATTGCAGTAGGTTCTGGAGTAGTTACCAAAATCACCTCTTTTGCTGCATGCACAAAGCTCAATACATTATCAGAAAGACCCGCTCCGGTATCAATTAGTATGATATCTGCTTCGTAATCCAGCTTGCCTAACTTCATCAGCAAGTCCACCAACTGCATTTTATTTAGCTTTATTAATTCCTGTACACCGGAGCCACCAGATATAAACCGAACTCCACATGGACCTTCCTCAAGTATTTCCAATATATCCTTGCCATTTTTAATTACATCTGACAGGTTATATTTTGACATTTTACCCATAATTACATCTACATTTGCTAAACCTAAATCAGCATCAATGACAATAACTCTCATACCCATTTGAGAAAGTTTGATTGCTAAATTTACAGTCAAATTGGTTTTACCTACACCACCCTTGCCGCTGGTTACTGTTATAACACGTGCTTCAGGTGTGGGTGCAGCTGTTATGCTCGCCGATTGTTTGCTATAGCTTTTGATATCATTAATAATTTCTCGCAGTTTTTCAGCTTGATCTCTCATATTAATTATCTCCCATTAAGCTGTTAATGATTTTGTTCTTATCTGCTATTTCAATATCGTCTGGTACACTTTGTCCAGTAGTTATATAAGAAATAGGTCTTTTTGTAATATAGGCTATATTTAACAGAATTCCATTTGTAGAAGTTTCATCAAGCTTCGTAAATAGAAGCTTATAATCCTCTAGAAAGCAATAACTCTTAATTATCTCTAAGCAATCAGAAAACTTCGTGGTAGCACTAATAACTAAGTATGTCTCAAAATCAATACTGGATTTTAATAAAGATTTTAACTCCATTAGCTGATATTGATCTTTGTGGCTTCTTCCCGCTGTATCAACAAGAATAATATCTTTATCCTCATAGTTTTTAATTGCACTAACTATTTCTGCTGGTGAATATATGATAGACAAAGGAACTCCAATAATCTCGCTGTATGTCTTTAGCTGTTCCACTGCTGCTATTCTATAGGTATCAGAGGTAATAAGCCCTACTTTTTTCTTCTCATTTAGCACCATATTTGCAGCCAGTTTAGCCAAGGTTGTGGTTTTACCGACTCCTGTGGGTCCTATAAATACAACAACCTTCTTATTTTTATTAAGATTGTATGGCTCTGGATCCTTTATATATCTATTTAATATATCATAGATTGCATTTTTTACCTGAGCTATTTCTTGCTGCTCTTCCAGACTTAACAACTCAATAATATCTTCCTTGATATCATTTATAATAGCTCTTTCCACTTCTTTTTTCTCAAGCTTCTCCAAAAATTCTTTTGTTATTTCTGAAAGCTTACTGCTTTCATAATCCAGCTTTACAGCATCATAAACCTTGCTCAACATATTTTTTATTTCATTTATTTGATTAGGGCTAAAGTTCTCGCCCAGTTCCTGCTCAGCCAATTCACCTATAGTAGCTGGTGCCGCATGCTCCGGCTGAAGTAAATTGATATCTAAGTCTTCATCAGCAACTACATTAAAACCAGTTGCATGTTGTTTAAAGTCACGTACCACATTTTGTTGATTCTGTCTTAAGTTTGCATTCAGTTCATTTATAAAACTGGGGGCATCATAGGCATTTTCATCGTTCTGCTGTGCAGGCTTGGGCGAGGTCGGTGGTGCTTGTCTTGTCGATTTACTGCTGATATCATTATCAATAGTAGCTACAACTTCAATTAATGGCTTAGAGAAAATACCTGCCAAGCCTTTTTTGCGTATTTTTCTCGTATTTAATATGATTGCATCTCGTCCAAGGTCTGATCTTACTTTTTGCATGGCTTCTTGTGCCGTCTCGCCAACATACCTTTTAACCTTCATTATATTCTCACCACTCCTATTGATTGTACCTCAACTGAGGGGTCCAATTCATTGTAAGAAAGCACCGTTAGTCCCGGAGCTACCTGTTCAGTTAGTTTCTTGAAATATATTCTGACTACAGGAGATGCCAAAACCATAGGCTGTTCTCCAATGTTTGTAAATTTCTGCATCTCACGTGATAAACTGTTATATATTTCCTGTACGGATTGTGGATCCAAGTTCAAATATGCTCCATATTCAGTTTGCTGTACGGCACCCATAATACTTTGCTCTAATGTCGCATCTAGTGTTATTACCTTTGCTTTATTGTTCATGATAAAACGTTTTGTGATACTTCTTCTCAAGGATTGTCTTACATATTCTGTAAGCATATCTGGATCTTTAGTCATAGGTGCATAGTCTGCCAAGGTTTCCATTATTGTTACCATATCCCTTATGGAGACATTTTCTTTAAGAAGATTCGCCAGAACTTTTTGCATTTCACCAATCGAAATCATTTTCGGAATTACTTCGTCTACTAAGGCTGGGTATGCTTCCTTTAAATTGTCTACCAGCTTTTGTACATCTTGTCTGCCTAATAGTTCATGGGCATGAGCTTTTACAATCTCTGTAAGATGCGTAGCAACTATTGATGGTGAATCTACCACTGTATATCCAAGCATCTCTGCCCTTGCCTTTTGGTCTTCATTGACCCAAACTGCAGGTAAACCAAAAGCAGGTTCAATGGTTTTGATACCCTCCAACTCAATATCAGCTGTACCGGGGTTCATAGCCAGATAGTGATCAAACATTAGTTCGCCCTTGGTTACCTCTATACCCTTTATTTTGATAATGTATTCATTTGGTCGTAATTGGATATTATCCCTTAATCTAATAACAGGCACTATCATACCAAGATCAAGTGCACATTGCCTTCTAATCATAACTACTCTATCCAACAAATCTCCACCTTGACTTGAATCTGCAAGTGGAATGATTCCGTATCCAAACTCTAGTTCAATAGGATCTACCTGTAGTAATGTCATAACATTTTCTGGTTTTCTAATTTCTTCCACCTCTACGTCTTGCGCCTTTATTTCTTCTTCTATCTCTGCTTCCTTCAAGGTTTTTTGCAGGTTATAAGCTAAAAAGGATAAAGCCGCTGCCAATGTTAGATTTGGAACGGGAGGTAAACCTGTAAATGACATAATTAATAAAACTGCACTTGCAAAGTACAAAATCTTCGGCTGAGATAGCAGCTGTCTTAGTATATCTGTACCAAGATTAGACTCAGAGGCTGCTCTTGTAACAACCATACCTGAAGCAATTGATATAAATAGCGCAGGTACCTGACTTACCAAGCCATCTCCAATTGTTAACATCATAAAAGTACTTGCTGATTCTCCTGCAGATAAATTCATTTGCAGCATCCCGATAAAGAAACCTGCACTTATATTTATTATAACTATTATTATGCCGGCTATTGCATCACCCTTAATAAATTTGCTGGCCCCATCCATAGCCCCATAAAAATCTGCTTCACGCTGCACTTTTTTTCTGCGGTCTCTTGCCTGCTGTTCATTTATCAAGCCTGAATTCAGATCAGCATCAATAGCCATTTGCTTACCTGGCATAGCATCCAAGGTAAATCTGGCTGCAACTTCTGCGACCCTCTCTGAACCCTTGGTAATAACCATAAATTGTACAACTACCAGTATGAGGAACATGATAACTCCTACAACAATATTGTCTCCTGTAACAAAGCTACCAAAGGTATATATTACTTCTCCGGCATCACCCTTTCCCAATATAAGTCTTGTACTGGAGAAATTTAGTGACAATCTGAAGAGCGTTGTTATCAAAAGCATAGTTGGAAATACGGAGAAATCCAATGGCTCCTTTATATACATAG
>MGOS01000044.1:3263-3762 GCA_001797185.1 Clostridiales bacterium GWB2_37_7 | reverse complement strand
CGTCTAAAATTACTTGTTCTTAAGGCTGTATACAAATGCCAGGACTTCTGCCACTGCTTTATACAGCTCTGCTGGCACCAAGTCTCCTATTTCAACCGTTTTATAGAGTGCCTGTGCCAGTGGTTTATTTTCCACGGTAGGTACATTGTTTTCTTTTGCAATTTCTTTTATTTTCTGAGCAATCAAGTCTTTGCCCTTTGCCAAAACAATAGGTGCTTCACCCTTACTTGCATCATATTGGACTGCAATAGCAAAGTGTGTTGGGTTTGTAATGACTACATCAGCCTTGGGCACCTCTGTCATCATTCTTCTCAACGACATTTGCCTTTGCTTTTCTCTTATTTTTGACTTAATCTGTGGGTTGCCCTCAGTCATTTTATATTCTTCTTTAATTTCTTGTTTAGTCATTCTAAGGTTTTTCTCATATTGCCAGAACTGATAAGCAAAATCAAAAATTGAAATTACGATCAGAACGGCAGCAACTCTAATTCCCGTATTT
>MGOS01000044.1:2695-3185 GCA_001797185.1 Clostridiales bacterium GWB2_37_7 | reverse complement strand
ATTAAGTAGCTATAAATAACATATCCTATTATTCCGATTTTAAATGTAGATTTTAAAAGTTCAACAAGCGCATTTTTGGAAAATATATTTTTAAAGCCTTCAATGGGATTTATCTTGTTAAATTTTGGTATTAATGGTTTTAGGGTAAAAATAAAGCCTACCTGCAAATAGTTAAATACAATTGTAGTCAAAATAGAAATAAAGAATGTAGGCGTCATAACCTTGGCAAAAACCCAAAGGGTCTTTCCATACACTTTAACTAAATCACCAGTTTGTATGGCATTCTCCGTATTGTCGGGAAAGGCTAGGAATAGTTGTATTAGTTCTATGAGGTCTGTATATATGCTTTTGGCAAATATTCGTATGGATAAGAAGGTTGCCAAAAGAAGCACTGCTGTTACAATTTCCTTACTTTTTGCAACTTGTCCCTTTTCTTTTGCTTCCCGTCTACGCTTAGCTGTAGCAGGTTCTGTACGCTCCTCTGCAAAAA
>MGOS01000044.1:0-2669 GCA_001797185.1 Clostridiales bacterium GWB2_37_7 | reverse complement strand
TCCAACAAATTTATCACCCTTTAGCCATACTTTTAATAATTAAATATATATAGCTGTACATTTTATCGAATGTTACATCCATTGTACTTATAAACATCGGCATCATTGCAAGCAGCGTAAGAAGTCCTACTCCTACCTTAAGAGGCATACCTATAACAAAAACATTCATTTGGGGAACGGTCTTAGCCAATATACCTAATGCTATCTCAGCTAATAGCGCTGCCGCTAATACAGGAATGCTGATTTTGAAGCCAATTGCAAAGGTTTCAAAAAAAATATTCAATATATTATAAAATAGCACATCATTAAAAACAAAGCTATTTATTGGAATCACATTGTAGCTTTTGAACAAAGCAGTCAGTAGTATATAATGACCGTTTATCAGCATGAAAAATAGTATTGTAATAATATACATAAAATTACCAGTCAATGGTACTTGTGTGTCTTGTAAAGGATCTAATACATTTACCAAGCCAAAGCCTATTTGAGTATCTATAATTTGCCCCGCAAAGTACAATGCCGAAAATACCAAATAGCTGGTGTACCCTAAAACTAATCCAACTGCAAGCTCTTTTGCTACCAAGGCAGCATAAGCATATATATTGGTAAATTCTACATTAACATCCTTCATAAGGGTAATCAGTATTACACTGCAAAAAAAAGCAAAGGTTATTTTCAAATAGCTAGGTACATTTTTGGTGCCAAATACAGGTGTTATTATAAACAAAGAACTCATTCTAACCAAAATGAGAAAAAATATCACAAACTTGTCTATTAAAATATATAATATATCATTCATAGGCTTACCTTATATAGTTTGGAATGTTTTCAAATATGTTTATGGTAAAGTCGTACATCATATTCATCATCCAAGGACCAAAAATCAACAAAGCCAAAGCAATTGCGATAAGCTTTGGTATAAAAGAAAGAGTCTGCTCCTGTATTTGTGTGGTTGCTTGAATAATACTGACAATAAGGCCTACCAGCAAGCCTAGAAGCAAAATAGGTGCCGAAACTAGAAGTACAACCCTTATTGCCTCCATGCCAATATCTATAACCATCTCTTGATTCATAAAAACCACCTTCTATCAATTAAAGCTCATTACAAGTGACTTTACAATCAGATTCCATCCATCCACCATTACAAACAATAATAGCTTGAACGGCAGTGAAATCATAACTGGCGGAAGCATAACCATACCCATAGACATTAATGTGCTCGCTACTACCATGTCAATCATTATGAAGGGAATATACAAATAAAAGCCTATAATAAAGGCTGTCTTCAATTCGCTAATTATAAAAGCAGGTATTAAAGCTGTAGTTGGAATATCACTTGACTTAATTGGCTGCTCTGTCTCACTTAATTTTAGAAATAGTGCCAAATCCTTTTCCTTTACGTTTTTCAGCATAAAATTCCTGATTGGATCCATCGCTTTAGTAATGGCTTGTTCTTGCGTAATTTCTCCATTTGTGTAAGGTTGGTACGCATTTGTATTAATGTCTACGATTACAGGATTCATAATATAAAAGGTTATAAATAATGCCAAGCCTATAAGCACTTGGTTTGGCGGCATTTGCTGAGTTCCTAAAGCGTTTCTCGTAAAAGACAAAACTATAATTACTCTAGTAAAAGAAGTAAGCATTATCAACAATGCCGGCGCCAAAGAAAGTATTGTAAGCAAAAACAATATTTGAATACTTAAAGCTACATCCTCTGGATTATCTGCGGTGTCAATATCTAGTCCGATCTTCGGAATGGGCAGCGGAGGTTCAGCAGCAACACCAATTGACAGCACAGTAACCAATATAGCTGTAAAAATTAGCACTTTAAATAATATCTTATTAAATTTCATCGCTATTGTTGCCCCTTACCATAGATTTTAATTTGTGTAGATTATGCTTCATTGAGCTTAAATAAGTGTTAAAATCCTTCCCTTCAATGCTGTCATCCTCATACTCAAAGTTGTTAATATTTATAGCAACGTCAATTTGTTCTTCATAAAGCTTGTCCTTATCAAGTTCACTAATCATAAACAAACTTTTAGCAGCACTACCAATAAGGAAATATTGCGCTCCTATCTTCACCACATGAAGGCTTTTATCTGCACCCATAGGCATTGACTCCATGAGCTTCATGGTTTTGGACTTATTTTGAGCCATGCCCTTACGAGCAAGAAACTTTGAAGCATAGTAGGCTGCTGCTAAAATGAGTGCAAACATAATCAAATAATATATTGTCTTAAAAAAGCTGTACATACTATTTTCCAAAGCATTAACACTGGATAATTTTATATATGCGGGTGTACTGGCATATACATTACCTATTAAGTTGGAAATAAGTACAACTGGCATAATAAAACTTTTTAATGCTTTCATGATACTTCGACTCCTTACTAATAGGAAGACCGTTATGTTAAGTGCTAAATTTCTTGAAATTACTGCTACAAACTAATTTCCTAAAGCCTTTTTTACTGCTTCTAAAATTCTTTCTTGCTGAAAAGGTTTAACTATAAAATCCTTCGCTCCTGCTTGGATTGCCTCAATAACCATAGCTTGCTGTCCCATAGCTGAGCACATAATGACTTTAGCCCCGCTATTTAATTTCTTTATTTCTTTGACAGCTTGTATCCCATCCATCTCTGGCATTGTAATATCCATTATTACTA
>MGOS01000043.1:22918-27180 GCA_001797185.1 Clostridiales bacterium GWB2_37_7 | reverse complement strand
AGAATGAGCCTCTGCAAAGGAATTCAACCCTGCTATTGCGGATTGCAGGTTACAGGGCACCGCAGTCTCCCCGTCTAGCACGACCAAAATTATATTCAATTAACTATTACATTATAATATGACTGTCCGTATAAGTCAATGTAATATATTAAGCTAAAAGCACCAATAAATTCTAATGTACATCCTTCTGTACCATATTAACCAGCATCTTAGTCAGAGCTTTTCTATCATGGTCATCTCCTGATCTCCATAGTTCCTGTAAGACTCTTTGCTCTCTATTTTCCGGATCTACGTTGGCATTTAGAAAATCTCCTACCTTTGTACCGATGCTGTCAATTGTATTCTCAGAGAGACCTATTTTTTCGCCTATGTTTACAGCCTTACCAAGAGTTTCTTTCCATTTATCCCAAGACCTTATTGTATCAACGTTTTTTAAATCCATCATTTCATCTCCTTATATTATATTATATTTCATGCTAAACAATTTACATTCGCTAAAATAGCACAAAATGTTATCCGCTGTTTAAAATGCCTAGGCTTCTTTCTAATTCATTATTAAGTGCTATAAAGAATTGGCAAACTCAATATACCTTGTTCTTAGCTTTTCATTCTCCTTCATAATCTCAATGTCCTCGAAGTCTTTATCCAGCATTGACAATATACTTGGGTCAAGGCTACGCTCTGCCAAAGAAAAGATTGCATTATCTTCTTTATCAATATGCCTTAATAGCATTTGCTCATAGGCTATAGCATTTCCTATGATATCCACTCGAGCATCCATATCTCCATCCTTATGTCTTTTCAAAGCTTGTTCTAATTCGTAAATAAAAGCTCTTCCGAAATCATGCTCAGAGAGCATTCCAAGTATGGGTCCGGTTCCTATATCCTTAGCAAGCTGCTCTGACATGATATTAAACAAATGATTTTCTTCTTTTTGATGATGATATTTGTCTGCGAAGCTTCTTACAAAATCAATTATCTCCTCAAAAATCTCAAAATCCACCTTACTGCCATTTACGATTTCGATGCACTGCTTCCTAATGCCGGCTAAAACCTTCTTAATATATATATGCTCATTTCTTAGTATATCTGTGGATTTCAAACAAATCCCTCGCTTTCTAAGCTATATATAGATATATTCCCCAAGTGAAAAAATTTTATAAATAATATAAATGCAACAATTAGTATTTTATAGAATTTTTTTGCATATTTAATTTATTAGAGAGGAGTGATGCTATGACACCATATTTAATAATATATAGCTGCAAAAGCAGTGTGAAAAAGTTCAAGGCTGCAGATGCTGCCATAAGAGAATGCTCTTGGGATCAGTGTTGGATGTATCATTTGAATAATACTTGGATAATAAAATCTGATATGACTGCCGATGAGATAGGTACACGGTTGACCAACGTCACAGTCACCAACGACGATTTTTTGGTAATTGAAATCACCAATAATTATGCTTGCTGGTTGCCACAACAAGCTTTGGATTACTTAAAAGATCATATATTTAGCGATGTAGAAAATGAGCAAAATAAAAATTAAGTGCCGACGAAGTCGGCACTTTTGCTTATACTTTTATTGATCGTCACAACCACAGCCACAGCCGCAGCCAATATTTTTCTGCTTTTCAGTATTTTCAACATTACCTTTATTATGTTGATCCCAGGCTGGATTGTCTTTTGTTTTTTGGTTTGTTTGATTTTTATTTTGATTCTTCAATGTTTATCACCCCTAGTAATTATTTTGTTCAATTTTTATAAAATAAATACTTTGTTATTAATTTATTAACAATTCAAATAGCTTGTTCGTAGATTGAATTTTCAGACAAATTGTTGTATAATTTAGTAAATAGACAAAAGAAATTAAGTTTGGTGATTCGGATTTCATTGTCATTTATTTAACGAAACGAGAAAGGCGGGTGACTTTTTTGAGAAATAATAATCTTTTCTTTCACTGTGGTGAGGGTTTTTTGGAAAGCCAACAAATTTTCTTAAATAATGAAGGAACCGTGACTGTTATGGATGGAGAAAATGAGTTCGTAGTTCAAAATGTAAGAAAGATTGATATTAAATCAATAGAGCAAGGTAAAGTTAAAATCAATTTAGGACCTCACGTCACTTTTATTTCATCAAATAAGAGAATAGTCATTAACGAAACAAAAGACAAAGTATGCGTAGAAATGCTTAATTCAGAAGAGCAGCTTTCTAAGTATATGAACATCGTAGATGCCCAAAAAGCTCGAGGGTTAATAGACTATATATTAGCGTATGCACCTGACATGTATTCCAAGGAAAGCCTACAAGCGCAGAGCCTTCATGAGCTCGTGAAGTTAAAAGAAAGCATGGATGATTTGGCAAATTGTTATTAATTTAAATAGTCAGCCCTTATTCTTAACGGAATAAGGGCTTTGTTTTGTATAATCCTTATAAAATCAGATATACGTCATATAAACAGAAGCATGACACCAGCCAAGGAAATAATCGCTCCTAAAATCTCCTTTGGCAGCACCTTTTCCTTAAATATCATAATGGATGCCGGGATGATCAGTATTGGTGAAATAGAGGTTATGGTAGACACTATCCCCGTAGCAGTATACTGCACTGCCAGCAGAGAGAAGGATACTCCTAAAAACGGACCGAAGAAAGCTCCAATGGCAATATTTCTAATTGCAATCCTGTTTTGAAAGGAGGCTGCGATTTCTTTCCATCGCTTACCCACAGTAATGACTATACAAAAACCTACAAAGGCAGCAATAATCCTGATTTGTGTTGCTGCAAAGGGGTTATAATCTCCCATTCCCAGCTTGCTAAATATCAAGCCAAAGGCTTGACCCAAGGCACCTATGAATGCAAACAGCAGCCCCTTAGCCGAGTGAGCAAGCTTTACCTTTTTTTCATCAGCGCTTCTGCTTAAAATAACAAGGGCTATACCCACTATTGTTATAAACATGCCCAACATTCCAAGCAGTGAAATTCTCTCTCCCATAAGTAAAAATCCCGTAATAGCAGTGATCGGTGGTACCGCTGACATAATAAGCAAGGATATCCGCGAACCAATCAATACATAGGCTTGGAATAAAAATAAATCACCAATAACAAAGCCTATCAAACCTGAAATTAAAAGCCAAAACCAGTTTGTACCTGTTGCATCTATAGGTAGACCTACTCCTCTTGTAAAGAAAGTAAAAATAGTGAGCAGCGCAAAGGCTATACCAAGTCTAATGATATTAACAGATAAAGATCCTACCTTCTTTCCTGCAGCTTCAAAGGCTACAGCCGTCAAGGTCCAACATATCGCAGTAATCAGCGCTGCCAGTTCCCCTAAATTTGATTGAAGCATATTAACCCCCAATTTTCTCTATACATTTTGTTAACCCTAGATCATTATATCATAGAAGCATTACCACTTATAGATTCATAGGCATATAAAAACCAGCAAGAAATAATCTCACTGGTTTTTAGACTGCATGGTTAGCGGTCAACTGATTATTATTTGATTCGTCTTAATACAGAAGCAATATTAGTTGCTCCACTACCACCAATATTTAAGGTTAACCCTATTGTTGCATGCTTAACCTGTTCCCCAATCGCTTCACCCAACAGCTGCTTCGCAATCAATACATGCATTGATACGCCGGTTGCTCCTACCGGGTGCCCCTTCGCTTTCAAACCACCTGAGGGATTAATAGGCAGCTTACCTCCCACATATACATCTCCATTCAGCAGCGCATCTCTGCCTCTACCACTCGGAGTCAATCCCATAGCCTCATATATCAGAAGCTCCGTAATGGTAAAACAATCATGAACCTCTGCAACATCTATGTCATGAATCCTTAGACCCACATTTGCAAGAACCTTGCTCACCGCATACTTGGCTGCTGTCAGTTCATGCGTTGATCTTTTACCTTCTACTATAGAAAGATAATCGGATGTATGGATCAGATCAGATATCTCAACCACCTGATCCTTTAAACTCAATGCATTGCCAGTGGCAGTCAGCACCAATGCGGCTGCTCCATCAGAGACCAAGGAGCAGTCACTGAGTTTTAAAGGCGCTGCTATCATTGGGTTTTTATCTGATACTATCTTAGCAAAGTCATTTGTGTACTCTACATGCATTTGCGCCAAAGGATTCGCCATAGCATTCTTGTGGGCTTTACAGGTTATATATGCCAGTGTATCAGCAAGTTCATCAGCGCTATAGCCATATTCAGCCATATACCCCTTTGCATATTCTGCGTATAAGCCTGGGAAGCTATA
>MGOS01000043.1:0-22836 GCA_001797185.1 Clostridiales bacterium GWB2_37_7 | reverse complement strand
TGCCCCCTTCCTCAGGATAGTAGGATGCCATAGCTAAAACCTCTGTCACACCAGCTGTTTTTAGGGTAGTCATCTTCTCAACGCCTATTACCAATACATTCTTAAATCTTCCGGATTCTATGGCATACATTGCCTGGGACACAGCAGTCGCACCTGAGGCGCAGGCATTCTCTACACGGATACAAGGTTTGAAGCGAAGACCTTCATCAACCTCCACAGCATAAGGCGCAAGATGCTCCTGTTTATTGAAGCCGCCACCGCTATAGTTTGCTATATATACAGCGTCTATCTCCTTACCTGATATCTTTGCATCTGCAAGAGCTGCTTTACCAGCCTCGACGAGCAAGCTATACAAGGTTTGATTCTCCTGTCTACCTACCTTAGAATGAGACATTCCTATTATTGATACTGCCAATCCAATCACTTCCTTATCTACAGCACTACGCCGCCATCTACGCTTAATACAGTTCCGGTTATAAATCTGGCTTCATCAGAAGCAAGGAAGGCATATGCATTTGCAATGTCCTCCGGATATCCCAAAGACTTCAATGGTGCTTTTTCCTTCATCATTTCCAATACCTTTTCAGGCATTTTTTCAGTCATTGGAGTAAGTATGAAGCCGGGGGCAACTGCATTTACTCTGATTCCTTTCTTACCTAGCTCTTTTGCCCAGCTCTTTGTCATGCCAATAACGCCCCACTTAGCGGCTGCATAATTCGTTTGACCATAATTACCATATAAGCCAACTATAGAGGATGCATTAAGTATTGCACCAAAGCCCTGTCTGGACATAACTGCCGCAGCAGCTTGCCCGCAATTGTAAACACCCTTTAAATTGATATTGATAACTCTATCCCACTCATCTTCAGCCATTTTGAGTAGGGTATTGTCTGAAGTAATTCCAGCATTATTTACTATGCAGTCCAGTTTGCCATATTTCTCAACTGTTGCCGCTATTACATGATCTATTTCCACTCTATTTGTTACATCCATTTTGAAGCCAACTGCTTCATAACCCATATTCTCTATCTCATCCACTGTTTCATTTACCTGATCAATATTAACATCGCAAACAACGACCTTTGCACCTTCTTGCGCAAATTTTACAGCCGTAGCCTTGCCTATTCCTCTCGCAGACCCAGTAATAATTGCTATCTTATCCTTTAGTCTCATAAAACTACCTCCTTAAATACTTGCTGCATTTATACAATTCCTACACTTGCCATAATTAAAATAACAACCAAAGCTATTAACGGAATAAGAACTGAAACAACCCCAATATCTGCATAAGATTGTTTATGTGTAAGACCAGTGATGCCGAGTAGCGTAATTACCGCACCATTATGTGGAAGTGAATCCAACCCACCACTGGCAATTGTAGCTATTCTATGTAAAGCTTCAGGGTTAATGCCTGCCGCAACTGCCATTTCCATATACTGCTTGCCTAATGCTCCAAGTGCTATACTCATACCACCTGACGCTGAGCCCGTGATACCTGCAAGTACGTTAACAGATATTGCTTCTGAAATAAGTGGGTTATCAGAGATACCCATAATAAATGCTTGAACTATTGCAAATGCGCCTAAAGTCTTTATTACGTTGCCATATCCAACCTCAGATGCAGTATTAAGTATAGCTAGCATTGAACCATAAGCACCTTTGTTAACGCTTTCTCTAATATTAAATCGTTTGTAGTTTAGTCCTATTGCTGCGATTATTGCAATTATCAGAGATGTAATTAAGCTCCACATTCCTTTAACAGTAGCAAGCTTAGTATTATATGGGGCTGCTTCCAGATATGCACCGTCTATATTCGCGAAGTAGTATTTAGATAAAACAAAATTTAGTACAAGTACTAATACGATTGGAAGTATTGATGTCCAAACATTCGGAAGATCCGCTGTGTCAAAGCTCTTTATATCCTCCTTATGGTCACCGTAGAATTCATTCTTCGCATTTGCTGCTTTCGCTCTTCTTATTAGCCATAAGGTTCCTAGTCCGAACATAATCAGACCTGCTACTATACCCATTAATGGTGCTGCATAGGAGTCTGTATTAAAGAATGGCATAGGTATTGCATTTTGAATCTGAGGAGTTCCCGGTAATGCTGTCATTGTAAAGGTAAAGGAGCCAAGCGCTATTGCACCTGGAATAAGTCTTTTGGGAACCCCTGCTTCTTTGAATAGTGCCGCTGCTATAGGATACACTGCAAAGGCAACAACAAAAAGTGAAACACCGCCATAAGTAAGGACTCCACAAGATAAAACAACTGCAAGAATTGCTTTGTCTTTGCCAAGCTTACCGGCAATATAGTGAGCTATAGCTTTTGCCGCTCCAGTGTCATCCATAACCTTACCAAATATTGCACCAAGCATAAACACAGGGAAATTTGTCTTCAAATAACCGGCAAGGTTTGACATGAATACTTCTGTGTATGTTGGAAGCAATGGAAGTCCTCCAGATAAAAATGCTGCTAAAAGGGCTAGAATTGGTGCAAGAATTAAAACCGTAATACCTCTATAAGCAAGATACATCAAAAGGCCTAAGGATAAAATAATACCTAATACACCTAACATTTAATTCTCTCCTTTCAAATTTCCAATTTAATTACAAATCTAACCCCATAGTCTCATGAGCAAATATCCTACTGTCCATAAGCTTAAGGTTTTTAGAAATAATCGGACTGAAATCCATAAGATCAAGAATGTCCTTCTGTACATCAACTCCTGGCGCTATTTCTGATAGAACCATGCCTTCTTTGCTTAGCCTAAATAGTGCTCTTTCAGTTATATATAGTACATCTTGTTCAGTCTCTGCAGCATAATCACCACTAAAGGTAATCTGCTCAACTTGATCAATGAACTTTTTAATTTTTCCTTCATCTACAATGATTAATTTTCCGCTTTCAACTGTTACAATTAGACCTCCTGCGGTAAAGGTTCCGCAATATATCACCTTTTTTGCATTCTGTGTAATATTTATAAAACCTCCACAGCCTGCAATCTTAGGACCGAATTTACTTACGTTTACATTGCCCTGCTTGTCGCACTGTGCCAAGCCTAGGAATGCAATATTAAGTCCTCCGCCATCATAGAAGTCAAACTGATAACCTTGATCTACAATAGCCTCCGGATTGATCGCTGCTCCAAAGCTCAAGCCTCCCGCAGGCACACCTCCGATAGGTCCTGACTCCAAAGTCAGTCTCATGTTTTGACCGATGCCCTCTTCGTTTGCCACCATCGCTACACCCTCAGGCATTCCTATGCCAAGGTTTGTAACTGCATTTGGCGCCAACTCCATGGCAGCCCTTCTTGCTATGATTTTTCTCTCGTCCAGGGGTAAGCTATCCAAGGATTTTACCGGAAGCTTAATCTCTCCTGTATATGCCGCATTGTATTGCTCTCCAAAGGTCTGCATGTGGTTTTCTTGTTTTGAAATCACTAAGGCATCAACAAGAATTCCCGGTATTTTTACCTTCTTGGGATCCAGGGTTCCAGTTTGAACCACCTTCTCTACCTGAAGTATTACGATACCTCCCGAATTCTTCGCCGCCTGTGCCATAGAGAGACAATCTAATGTGACAGCTTCCTTCTCCACAGTAGCATTACCGGCTTCATCAGCATAAGTTGCTCTTATTAGCGCAACATCTATAGGAAAGGTCTTATACATCAAATATTCTTTATTGTGTATTGTTATCAGCTCTACAATATCTTCTTTGGTTAATTCATTAAGCTTTCCACCTTCTATTCTAGGGTCTACAAAGGTCTTTAACCCAACATGAGTGATCGTTCCGGGCTTGCCCGCTGCAATATCTCTATAAAGATGAGATATAACACCTTGGGGAAGATTATATGCTTCTATCTTGTTATTGATTGCAAGCCTTTGAAGCTTAGGAGCCAACCCCCAATGCCCCCCGATTACCCTAGATACCAACCCTTCGTATGCCAGATGGTTAAGTCCTTTTTCTTTTCCATCTCCTTGACCTGCCGCATATACCAAGGTAAGGTTCTCAGGTTTTCCAGTGTCTAGATACCTCTTCTCCAATGCCAATGTAAGTTCTTCAGGATGTGCGTTTCCTACAAAGCCAGCTGTTGCCACGGTTGCACCATCCTTTACCAAAGCCAATGCCTGTTCGGAGGTCATTATTTTGGATAACATTTCTACCCCCTCCTTATCATTCTATCTATATACTGCAGTATGCTGTTAATATACGCAAGTCCTATGCCAACAATCAACATTGTTAAACACATGACATAAACGGTTTTAAAAGGGGAGCATTGGCTATTGGCAACACTTACATTAATTTTGTATATTTTAATATTTATACCTTATATCTGATTTCAGAGTAGGCTTGTACTTAAATGTGTATGCTTTTATGTACATAAAATATGCTTCTTATTGCTATATGTACGGAAATGCGTACACGTTTTATCAATCTAGCGAAGAGTTGTATTGAAATGCGTACAACTGCCTATATAAACATCAAAAAAAATGCGTCTCACGCCGCACTATTTGACCCTAAGGAACCCTATGGTTCCCTTCGACGGATGCAAGCATCCTGAGCACCCTCCTTTAACGGCATGGGGATTCTCTCATCGTATCAGAAACTCCATCTTCCTTTACACTAGAATATTCGCCTCATAGAACACAGATTTCCCATATATTCCGTATTTCACGACAGGTCCCCCATTGTATAGGAAATTATACTTTCCTATACAAAAATAAAAGCCGAACAAAATATTTTTTGCTCAGCATGAAGCTTCTAGAAATTCTCTTGTATATCATACTTAGTCATCTTCTCATATAGACTAGTTCGTGATACATTTAACAGTTTAGCAGCCTTTGATTTATTTCCTTTTTCTATCATTAAAGCATCTAAAATCGCTTGTCGTTCTGCATGATTTAGAATTGCTTCAAGACTGCCCATGGTTTTCATTGTATTTATACCGGTTATGCTTGAGGGCAAATACTCCGGTCTTATGATATCATCCTTTTCAATAATACTAATGGCTCGCTCAAGGACATTCTCCAGTTCTCGTACATTGCCCGGCCAGTCATAGCTTTTGAGGTATTCCATTGCCTTCTCTGATACCTTCTCGATATATTTCTCCATATTGCTTGAAATCTTATCCACCAAAGAATTTACAATGGCAGGTATATCCTCCTTACGCTCCCGCAAGGAAGGTATATTGACAGTTAAGACATTAAGCCTGTAGAATAGGTCCAGTCTATATTTGCCTTCCGCCACTAAATTCTCCAGATTCTTGTTTGTAGCGGCAATTATCCTAACATCTACCTTTTCACTAGATGTGGCTCCCAGCTTCTCTACCTCTTTTTCCTGCAAAACGCGAAGCAGCTTTGCCTGCATCTGAAGTGACATATCCCCTATCTCATCTAGGAATATGGTGCCTCCATTGGCAGCTTCAAATTTGCCTATCTTTCCTTCCTTCTTTGCTCCCGTAAAAGCGCCCTTTTCATAGCCAAATAATTCGGATTCTAGCAGCTCATGAGGTATAGCGGCACAATTCAACTTAATAAAGGGAGCAAAGGCTCGTTTGCTGGCATTGTGGATGGCATGGGCAAAAAGCTCCTTGCCGGTACCACTCTCTCCCAGCAGCAACACATTGGAGTCAGATGCTGCTGCCTTGAGAGAAAAAGCTTTAAGCTCCTGCATATGCTTGCTCACACCCTTTATATTATCAAAGCTGTACTTCGCTTTATTTACTCGCTTGAATTCACCCTTGTAATGCTCTAATTCTTTTTCCATCTTGCTGATTCTCTTGTACAAATCATTTAACTCATCTAAGTTTCGATATAATACTTTTCCCACTGCCCCAACAACTTTACCATCCTTAATCATGGGAATACGTGTTGCTATCATCTGGCTGCCCTTTATTTTCTGGACACCTGCAATTTCGGAAACTCCCGTCTGCGCCACGATATGCATCCTTGTGTTTTCAATAACCTCTGTAACGTGTTTGCCTATTACAGCTTCCCGCTTTACTCCAAGGAACTCAGCATAGGCCTTGCTTAGCATCGTTATATAGCCATCCTTGTCCACAACTACTACACCATCATAGATAGTTTCTAATATTGTGTTTAAGATGAAGGTAGCATTTTTTTCCTCATTAAGCTCATTCATGGCATTTTTATAATCTGTTATATCCTGGAATATAGCAACTGCCCCCACCACCATATCCTCTTGAAATATTGGAGTTCTGTTTGTAATCAAAGCCTTTCCATTGAAATACAAGGTACTCCCGATCTCACTCTTTCCACTTTCCAGCACATATGGCAGCCCGGATTCAGGCATCACACTTGTGATTTCCTTTTCCAAAACCTTTGGAGCGTCGACTCCCAGTATTTTACTGGCAGCCTTATTGAAAACTGTTATAATTCCATCCTTGTTTATAGCTAAAATCCCGTTATTTGTTGATTCGAGCACTCCATTCAGACTATTCATCGTGTATTGCAGCTTACTATAATAAAGCTTAAGCATGTCTGTCTTGGTAATAATTCCAACCAATTTATTCTGCTTGTCCACCACAGGAAACTTCTCAGCAGGCATATCAAATACGACACTGCCTGGCTCTTCCTCAAAAATTCCTTGAATATCCCTGTTAACCAAATCATCTATCAGCATCGTAGAAGGCTTGCCTTCTTTAACTGCATCGTAAAGGTCTAACTTGGTAAACATCCCCACAAGCTCTCCCTTATCGTTGATTGCAGGCAAACTGTCATAGCCGCTCTTGCTCATTTTTTCAACAGCATGCTGCAGTGTATCTCCCAGCGACAAGGTTAATATATTGCGTGACATTATCTCTCTTACTACCATGTCATTCCAATCCTCCTCAATTCTATGTTTGATGCATATTATAAAACTTTGTATTTGTGAAACAAGCTGTATATAAAAATATATGAATACCTTAATAAAAATATGTGGATATGAATTTGTCATAATAATTCGTCTATTGATGACATTATACGACAAAATTAACAGAAAAAGCTAGGCAAAAAATATGCGTCTCACGCCGCTTTATTTTTCGCTAAGGAACCCTATGGTTCCCTTCGACGGATGCAAGCATCCTGAGCACCCTCCTTTAACGGCATGGGGATTCTCCCCCTTGCATCCCCCATTGAATAAGAAATTATACTTTCCTATACAAAAATAAAAACAATTCCCTAGACGTGTTTATTAAAGCTTAAGACCGCTCCAAAACTGCACAGGGACCCAGCAGGCATTTTCCGCAGCAGTCACAGGTTGCTAAATCGCTGTAATACTCGTCAACCGCCCATACCCGTTGGTTGCACTTGTATCGATCAAAGCCTTGCTTACTCAATGCTCCAACTGGGCACAACTCCATGCACTTGCCGCAGCTTCTATTTAACATATATAAGCATTTTTCTTTTCTATTCTTTACACTGGGTTCAATTCTATAGTCAATAATAAAGCTGCCATATCTTCCCAGGCACCCTTTATCTGTAATAAGCATATTGTTTATTCCAAAGGTCCCTAAACCCGCTATATAGGCCGCATGCCGCTGAGACCAATAGGACATCAACTTTTCTTCATCAAAGTTTTGATCCGGCAGCTGCCATACAGCGCCAATTCCATATTCTTTTAGCTTTTCAGCCGTTTTGCTGCATATTTCTTTTATCAGGTTATTTGACTCAATGTAAGCTATCGCCCATTCTTTGGCTACGTAACCATGCTCCTTATTTATCATCATCAATTCCTTCGTAAAAGGAATAAAAAATGAAACCACCGTTTTGCCAGTAGGCATCCAATCCGTCGGCAGCAAATGATTCTCATGGGTCATACTTTTTATCTCTTTAAATTCAGGGTCTTCCACATCTGCAAAGGCTACAATCGATTCTCTATACCTTGTATTTTGACTATCTACTACCAGCTCTTTAATGCCCTTCACAATAAAATCTTTTAGGTCAACCATTTATTCTCCCTCCTAACAACTGCTACTTTCATTATAGATCTTTCTGCATGTTTTATATACTCTCTACATGAATTATATCGCAGAAATAGGTAAATAATAGAAGAAACATGAATAAGGAGGAATTGTAATGCAATTTTCGGACTATAAAATAGCAGACGTAAAGGATAAAGCTCAAATCGTAGAACGCCTGGCTAAAATAGAAAACGATCTATCAAAGGATGTTGGTGGTAATGTGGTATTAATCGCATATCAAAAGAATGAAACAGTTGAAGGCTAACAAACGACCACCTACAGGATAGGTGGTCGTTAATCAGTGCAATCCATTATTATTAGAAAGTATATTCACAGCCTAGGAACCTTCTACTGAAAGCATCAACATCTCTTGCAATCAGACTTGGATCTTCCTTGTCAATCAGAGCTCTCTTGAAGAAATCTGCTATAACCCGCATTTCATTTTCTTTCATACCTCTTCTTGTAACCTCCGGAGTACCTATTCTGATTTCTGGACTATTTCCCGAAAAATCATCTGAGCACAGGATTTTTAACTTTTCCAGAAGCTTGGCAGGAGATACACTTATATGGTCACCTGCATCCAACAACAATAAATGGCTCTTAGAATAACCCTTTTGTTTTCCCAAGACCTTAAATCCGTATTCATCCAATGCCCTTGCCAAAGCCTGAGTATTCTTAACGATCTGCATACCATATTCCTGACCAAATTCCTTCATTTCCAAGATAGAATAAGCCAATGCAGGAAGGCGATTCAAGTGATGGCTTGTAACCAAGGAAGGTGAAAGAGTGTTGCCTACCTTTTCTATAAGTGTGGCATTATTTGAAACTACAAAGCCTCCTTGAGGTCCGGGAAAGGATTTGTGTGTGCTTCCAAACATGATATCCGCACCCTCATCCAATGGATTTGGAAAAACGCCTGACGCAATCAAGCCTGTAACATGAGAGGCATCATACGCAATTAGGAAGCCTTCCTTATCCGCCATTTCTCTAAATTCTTTAACCGGCTCCGGAAATAGCGTTCCTGAACCACCAAATATAACAAGCTTAGGTTTCTTATCTATAATCTGCTTCTTAAGTTTTTCGATGTCAACGGATCGAGACTCATCAAATTCCATGTACTCAACTTGAATCGTTTGATCAAAATGTCTAATTTGGCACATTGGACCAACTAAGCCGTGCCCCCAGTCTTTTAAGCTTACCTCTATAACTAGTTCACCGGGTTCTAAGAGAGCAAGTACTACAGACATTCCAGCCATATGTCCACCTATAGGTCTTAAATCCACATATTTAGCATGGAATATCTCTTTTACAAGTTCATGTGTAGCCATTTCAACTTCGTGTATGTACTTATTGCCGGTATATTCCCTGTCTTCCGGCTTTAAAGTAGCATAGCAGCCATATCTATTGTTTAAATCGCTGTCAAGATAGCTGCGCATCCTTTTACTTGAATAATTTTCTGAAGCTATCAAATTGAGACAACCCTCTCTGTAACTCAAATGCTTTTTTAGAATTTTTTTAATTTTCTTTCTATACCAATAAATTATTGAATAAATGAGCCACCTGAGCTTTTGATTTGTTGTCACAAAACAAAAGCAACTCGTATAAACGAGCTGCCTTCGTAGGGGTTTTCAAGTACTCTATATTCAAATTTTAGATATTATCTTTCTTTATATATGTATACTCCATGGAGCAGTAGCTGTTCAAATCATTAGATGGGTTGTTACATATACTTTCGATATTTACATTGTTTTTGTTTCTGTTAGAAAATCTATTATATATTTTTTTTATTAAGCTTCTCATAATGTTACCTCCATTGGAACCAATTGGTTTAGTTCTTATCTTTATTATGATGCTATAATTACTATTTGTCAATAATAATTATTAATTAATTTTAGAAATAATAACCCCCTGCCCACGTAAAAAATACACTAGCAGGGGGTGCATATAACGTTTTCTTCTACTCCTCAATAACTTCCTTGAGCAGTAATCTTTTCTTAAAGCCGCCGCGTTTCTCCAGCTTCTCTAGTCTGATTCTTTGAAATGTTTCGATGCTAACACCTTTATATTCAAGTAGGGCATGCATAACCTCTCCCATATCTGCAAGCTCCGCTACATCATCACCTTCCAAAAACTCATTCAACTCCTCAAGCAGCTTTTGCTTAAGCAGCTTTAAATAATCTTCTTCATTAAGTGTTTCGCAAACAACCTTTTTGCCGCTTGCCTCTATAATCTCAGGGATCATATCCCGGACCAGTTTGTTATATGTTATCGTTTTCATTTAACGCTCTCCTTTATCCTTACATTTCTCATTCTATATCAGCAGCCGTAGTATAGAATATGCTATGGATTGATTATCTAACATAATAACACACTAGAGATTCATGTATCAATAATAGAAATGAAATTTTTTATAATATTTGATTGACTTGCAGATGAAACCATAGCACCAATTTAGATATATCTGTATATATTGTATTAAAAAGGACAAGGATGGTATAAATATGAAAATTGCAAGAATAAAATTTCTAATCATCATCATTTGTATAATAACTACTATTGGGTTCCTCTTGTCTGGTTGTACTGTATCAACCAATGATACAGATAGTATTCAGAGCAAGGAAGAGCCTAGGGAGATCACTGTTTACAGCGGTCGTCAGGAAAAATTTATAGTACCGTTGGTAGAAAAATTTGAAAAAGATACCGGTATAAAGGTTAATCTGATATCAGGGAAAGCAACCGAATATGCACATCGAATTATCGAAGAAAACGAAAATACCCAGGCAGACGTATTTTTATCAAATGATGGAGGTATTTTGGAATATCTTCGCATTGAGAACATGTTAGCTCCAATTGATTCAAAGCTTTTGGATCAGGTTCCTGCGAATTATATAGGCAAGGACAAAACATGGACTGCGTTGACTATAAGATATCGAATCTTTATGTACAATACAGATTTAATTACCTTAGATGAAGTGCCGGATTCTATCTTTGATTTGACAGATCCAAAATACAAGGGACAGTTTGCCATTAATAGAGCTGGAAATGAGTCCATGATCACTTATTTCGCCTCAATTCAGTCTATTATCGGTCCTGAGAAGACACTCGAACTGATGAAAGGGATTATGGCAAATGACCCTCTAGTGCTTCAAAGCCATACCGATGTCAGAAGGGCTATAGGCAGTGGCGAGGTAAAATTTGGGCTTGTTAATAACTATCATTATTATACTCAATTAACTGAAGAAGGTATGAATCACGTAGCAATGATATTTCCTGATCAGGCACAAGGCGAATTAGGAGCTTTTGCAAATATTTCAGGTGCTGCTATTACGAAGTATGCCAAACACCCCAACAATGCCTTGTTGTTTATCGAATACCTATTACAACCTGAGCAGCAGAAAATGAACGATGAAACCCCAATAATACCAGGTCTTGAAGGAATAGAATATGAGGCTGTTAGACCTGCCGACACATCGCTTAGCGAAGTAGGTCCATTATGGGAGAAAACAACAGATTTGATGGAAGAGGCAGGATATTCTGATTAGGAGGGATTCATATGATCTCAATCAATCACATATGGTTGAAAAGTTGGAATGGGAAACCTCCTAGGCTTATGTTGTTATTTATTAATATTGTAACTGCTCTAATTATGTCATTGCCTGTACTTTATGTTGTAGTTAGAGCAGTTTCTGCTCCCTTGGAAAAATGGCAGGTTCTGCTCGGTACTCGTATACCTGCTCTGCTTTGGAATACCTTTAGCCTTGCGAGTATGGTTGCGATAATTACAACGTTTATTGGAGTGAGTCTCGCTTGGTTGGTTGAGCAAACAAACTTGCCCGGGAGAAAGCTAATAAAGGTGGTTTTGACCCTTCCCCTTGCTATACCACCATATATTGGAGCGCTGACATATATCATCATTTTCGGCAAAAGGGGCTTGCTCTATACTCTTTTGGGAACAAGTCTAATTGATGTCTACTCGTTTTTTTCTGTGGCATTTATAATGTCCATGTTCACATTCCCCTATGTCTTTCTAATTGTTTCCGCAGCGCTCAGTAAAATCAACGCAAATTATCTAGAAGCAGGAAGTTCATGCGGTGCAACCTACCCCACCATATTTAAGCGTGTGTTGCTTCCTCTCGTTATGCCGGCAATACTGTCAGGTAATATGATCGTTTTCTTTTATATTTTGTCTGACTTTGGTGCAGTTTCAATGCTCCGCTATTCTACTTTTACCAGTAGCGTCTACTTTCAAATGGTGGGAAAGCTTGATCGTTCAGGAGCTGCTATCCTGAGCATGCTGACAATCGGATTGGGTATTCTTATCTTACTTGCTAAGGCACATTTTCAAAAGCATAGCGCTTTTTATCTGAACCCAAAATCTAATAGAATAAACATGCCCCTTAAGCTTGGAAAGTGTAAAAAGCTATGCTTAATATTTGTGTTTATAGTACTATTCTTCTCTGTTATTATGCCCTTGTCAGCACTTATTGCATGGAGTATCAAAGGCATTATAGCAAAAGCAGTTACTATAAAAATGTTTGGCTATATTGGCAACAGCTTATTTATAAGTATGGGCGCAGCCCTCGTAACCATGCTGCTCTCAATACCGATTACCTATTTTAAGTTCAGGCACCCTACAAGATTCACAAGTATGTTGAATGGGATCTGTAATTTGGGACTAATAATTCCCGGAACCCTTTTAGCTTTAGGTATGGTCTTTGTCATCAACAAGTACTTTATGTGGCTCATGTTTGGTCCTATTGTACTTATCATAGGACACGCAATGAGGTATTTACCTCGCAACCTGCAATCTACTGAATCTTCAATGGCACTGATATCACCAGTTTTAGATGAAACAGCTTATAGCCTTGGAGTGCGATTTGGAACTGTACTTCGCAAGGTTATTTTCCCTACCATATTACCAGGTGTATTGTCGGGCGGAGCCCTTGTAATGGTAAGCTCATTGAAGGAGCTGCCTATTACACTTATGCTTAGGCCTCCAGGCTACGATACCCTTGCAGTGAGAATTTGGATACAGGCAAGTGATGGCTTTTATACAAATGCAGCCCCAGCAGGACTCTTGATTGTAATCGCTTCCCTTATACCACTATTATTTCTGGTAAGAAAGGAGTTGGGAGGATAGCTATGACAAGCCTCGAGATAAGAAATCTCTCAAAAAAATATAATAATGCGGCAGATTATACTTTAAAAAACCTTAGTCTAAGTGTGGAAAAGGGCGAGTTTTTAACCTTATTGGGAAAAAGCGGATGTGGAAAGACAACCCTTTTACGTCTATTATGCGGCTTTGAATCTCATAGTGAGGGTGAAATAATACTTAATGGACAAGTGATATCAAGCGACAGCAGCTGGATGCCTCCCGAAAGAAGAAATATTGGAATGGTATTTCAGGATTATGCGCTTTTCCCTAATATGACTGCTTTTGGAAATGTGGCTTTTGCTGTCAGAAAGAAGAAGAAATGTATCGAAAAGACCGATAAAATGCTGAGGTTAATGGGAATTTATGATGTAAAAAACAAGTATCCTCACCAATTATCCGGCGGACAGCAGCAACGGGTTGCCATAGCACGGGCACTTATCAGAAAACCTGATATTCTTCTATTGGATGAGCCATTCAGCAATCTGGATTTAAATATCAGAGAAACTGTACGGGAAGAAATACAGAGAATATTAAGAAAGGTAAATTCAACAGTTATTTTTGTAACCCATGATCAAACTGAAGCACTTTCAATTTCACAAAGGATAGCCATATTACATGATGGAAAAATCCAGCAAATCGCAACCCCTTACGAGATATACAACACGCCTGCAAACCTTTTTGTTGCAGAGTTTGTAGGCAAAACAAATACCTTCAATGGAGTCGTTGACGATAACAACACGGTTCTTTGCGAATTTGGACTAGTGACAGCCAAGGATAATATCCCTTATGGCATAGGTACCCCTGTAAAATTCATAATACGTCCAGAGAATATAGAAATAAATGAGGAAGGAAATTTCCATGGTATAGTAGTCCATTATAGTTTTGTAGGCACCCATTACAATGTTGTGATATCAGTAAATGGTCAAAATACGATGGAGAAGTCGATTTACGCTTTGCTGCCGGGGACAGAAAATATTAGATTGGGACAGGAAATCAACTTTGACTTGCGCATCAAATCTAAGCATAATATTTTTGAGAAATGATAATTTCAAGAGGATCCGGACTTTCACCCTTGCGACTCCAACAGATTGGGCACACAAAAGAGGCTCACAATTACAAAATGTGAGCCTCTTTAATCTTTATTTATTTATGATAAGTTAAGACCTTAGATCTACTTCCAGCGTGATGTAGTAATGAATCAGGATATCCAGTTTTCTACTCAACTCCAATACTTCATCATTCTGATGATTTTGCTCTAATGCGACTAGCTTGTTTAGCTTTTCTCTGGTTTTATTAATTATCATTTTTAACTCGGGCATATCATTGTAATTGTCATATGTAGTGTTATACTTCTTTTTCTCTTTTTCTGTATACAAGTTCTTATCAGCTAATTGAAAGGCTGAGTCTAATTCCTCATACTTCTGAAAGCTGGAAGTTCCAATGCTGATGCCAACCATGCTATTATCAGATTTATTTATGATTTTATTCCGTATTCTATTTACAAAATCACTTATATCTGCACCTTTAAAATCATGAAGCATAATTATAAATTCGTCTCCTCCATATCTGAAAGCAATATCTTTTTCTCTTATAGACTCCTTAATTGATTCTGCCACGGCTCTGATGCACCTATCCCCTGATAAATGTCCTTCTGTATCATTCAATTCCTTCAAATTATCTATGTCAATAAGAATTAAAGTATCAAATGTAACGGAAGTTTCCCTATTTTTCATGTTCAATATGTACTCCCACATATTTCTATTGTACAGTCCACTCATGATATCTTTAAAAGCAAGGTAAAGAAGATTATTTTCATTTGGTATTTCTTTGTACTCAATTAAATAGACTATGTGATTCATATATATTATTTCCTGTAGAGCAACCCAATAGCCACCATGCTTCTCTACTCCAAAAACTCTATTGCTAATCTTATGCAAAGCACTTGTTTCTTCCAGAAAACGCTTGGTCTCATGTCTGCAGGTCAGACTTGAATATATAATTTCACCCTCATCATCAATCAGAATACTGCCGGATTTTATTTCTGTAATATTCCCAAGCATGATATACCCCCATGATATTATCAAATTCTTTTATACCAATACAAATGTAATCTAACTTATGAGTATCTTTCAGCCAAACCTTATAGCTGCGTACTTAATAATTCCATAAAAATCACATTCACAGCTTCAATACTCACTTTTTTACTATGTGTCCTGTGGTGCATTCAACGCATTGTTGTTTGTACAGGTAAAAAAAATATCCTCAACAGATTTATTGAAGTATTTTGCAATCTTTGCAGCTAACTCTAAGGATGGGTTTCTTACTCCTTTTTCAATCATTCCATAATAGCTGGTGGTAATTTTTAATTCGTTTGCGACTGTTGCTTGATTTAACCCACGTTCTTTGCGCAATCTAATTAGCACCTTCCTAATTTTCACTATCACTTCGCCCCCTCAAACCAACAATCTGTTGTTTATAGTAAAATTATATATATATTACCATCTATTGTCAATATTTTGCACAACATTTTGTTGATTTTCCCCGAAATCCAACTTGATGTTGTATAATAGAAAAATAGAACTGGTATATTGGAGTGACAATGTGATGTTTAATACAAGATTGAAACAGCTTAGAATAGAAAAAGGATGGCTGCAAAAAGATGTGGCTGTTAAAATAAACATTACCACTAGTGCATACGGATTTTATGAGCAGGGCAAAAGAATGCCCGATACAGAAACACTGATTGCGCTAGCTGGTATTTTTGACGTTAGTATTGACTACTTGCTAGGTAACAGCGTGATCCGTAATCCATATAAGATAGAAACAATAGAGGATAGTAAAACATATTATAATCTTGATACCTCTAATCTTCCTGAGGAGGATGTTGAGAAGGTTAAGGAGTATATCGATCTACTTAGACACAAATATAAAAGGAATAGCGAAGAATAATTAAAACCAGCGAGATCATCCTCACTGGTTTTTAACAAATATATTGCCATAGTCTATTTTTCCTTACCATTATTACTTAGATAATTTGCTGCTCCATAGATTTTTTTAGAGCTTTGCCGTAGCCTTTCATTACTGCAACGCACCGAGATTGGCTACCCAGCTCACTGAAAATTACTGGGACGAGACTTGCACCTGCTAGTGTAGTCCAGCTTCGCTGGATACACACATTTAAAAAAGCTGCATCATCTAGCTTTCGCTAAACAATGCAGCTTAAAATCATACTATAATTAAAATTTATTTACCGATAACGATTTTCTTTCCTTGTTTCTTCCACTCACTAAATTCAGCTGTTGCTGTGAAGAGTACGTCTGTTGATGAATTAAGAGCAGTTTCACAGGAGTCTTGGATAACCCCTACGATAAAACCTACACCAACTACTTGCATTGCAATGTCATTTGGGATCCCAAACAAGCTTGCTGCCAGAGGAATAAGTAGCAATGAACCACCTGCTACACCTGAAGCGCCGGCAGCACTTACAGCTGACAATACGCTAAGTATTATTGCAGTAGGTATATCTACTTGAATACCAAGTGTGTTAACTGCTGCAAGTGTTAATACAGATATAGTAACAGCTGCGCCAGCCATGTTTACTGTAGCCCCAAGTGGAATAGATACTGAATACGTATCTTTATCTAAGCCTAGTCTTTCACACAAGCTCATGTTTACAGGTATGTTTGCAGCTGAGCTACGTGTAAAGAACGCTGTAATACCACTTTCTCTTAAGCACTTGAATACAAGTGGGTATGGATTTTGACGAATTTTTACGAATACAATGATTGGGTTAACTACAAGTGCTATGAACAGCATGCAACCAACCAGAACTAGAAGTAATTGTCCATAGCTAAGTAAGGATTCGATACCGCTTGTTGCTATAGAGTCAAATACTAGACCCATGATTCCTAGTGGTGCAAAGCTTATAACAATTCTAACCATTTGTGACAATGCATCTGCAACATTAGAAATAAATGTCTTCGTTGTATCTGCAGCATTTCTTAGGGTTATTCCAAGAAGTATTGCAAATGATAATATACCAATATAGTTTGCATTAAAAATTGCTTTTACTGGATTATCAACTAGATTCAATAATAATGATTTAAGCACTTCTACGATTCCACCTGGAGCCGCTATACTTTCTACACCTTGAGCAAGCGTCAAGTTTATAGGGAACACAAAGCTTACAACAACAGCTGCTGCTCCGGCTAAGAGTGTTCCAAGAGCATAAAGAACAACGATAGATTTCATATTAGTTTGATGTCCACTTTTATGTTGAGCAAGAGCTGATGAAACTAAGAAGAAAACTAATACAGGTGCGATTGCTTTTAAAGCACCTACGAATAAAGAACCTAAAATAACAATTGATTTTGCTTGTTCAGGAATCGTTACAGCTAAGATAATACCAATAATCAAACCTATGATTATTTGTTTTACCAAGCTTATGCGTTTCCACATGTTGAATAGATTTTTCATAGACTTTTTTCCTCCTAATAATATGTTATAAATAATTCCACGTACAGTCACGATAGATACATTTGTATTCGACAAATTTCTCCTAAAACCGCACGACAATGATAAGTTTATCACAAATCCAGACTCATGAGAAGTAAAATTTCGATTTATGTAAATTAAAATTATCTTCTAAATATTGTATTTATTCAGAAATACATTTCTATATAAAATATTCTGTAAACTTGTATGGGTTTGGTGAAATTATCGCAAAATTGGCAATATTTTATGCATATCGTAATAATAGTATCTACTCATGACACGCGCGGAAGATGCAGTTGTCTTGTGCGCTCTATTATATAATTAGAACCCTATTATATACATACCTTCAAATCTTAATTTTACAAAAACATTAAAAAAGGACTAGCCGATATCTCGGTTAGTCCTTAAAAATATTTAATTGTGGCGGAAAGAGATTCGAACCCTCGGACCGCTTTTAACAGTCACACAATTTTATAAAAAATCCCTAAATCAATCGTGTCCATTTAAGCCAAAAAAAATAAAAAAAATGCTTCAAGCTATTGAAACGTCTAAATTTTCATATATGAAAAGTTAGGTGAATATAGATGCCACCTTTAATTATCGAACTTAGCTTATTAAGTTCGCTGCTAGCTTGTAAATGCAAAACATAGGAATCAATCACCAAGCGGTAGATTCCATACTTTTTTAAAGTATTCGATAAGTTCCACGGCCTTTTGTATCCCAAGTCTGAACATTTCCTGAGCCGTCAGTTCACCGCTGATATATTTTGTCAAAAACCTGTCACCCATTGCTTCGAGCGCAAGCTCCATAATTTCAAGTGTTTGCGTCTGATGCGGCGTAAATTCGTATTGTGCGAGCTTTGGCCAGAAAGATATGTCTCGCTTTATTTCCTTACCATCAGCTTGAAATTCTCTTGGAAAATAGCGTATTTCCTCCATAACCACACGATATGCCGACGGATATGTCGAAAAAAGCTCCAGTTTTTTCTTACATATGTTGAGCATGGCCGCAAACGTATCGTTTGTCTCTACGCCATCATATACAAACGTCACGACCCATTCACGCAGCAGGCGGCAAAGCTGCAAAAAGAGCGTTTTCTTGTCCTTGAAGTAGTAGTACATCAAACCGTGTGCGACGCCCGCGCAATTAGCTATCGAGCGGGTTGACGCGCCGTTGAAACCTTTTTCGGAAAATTCATGCAGAGCCGCCTCTAAAATAACCTGCTTTTTGGGGTCGTCACTGAATACGGGACAACCCGGCCGCTTATTTATCAAAGTGAAAACCTCCACATAATCCTGTCCCCGTCAAGCACCGGCTCGACTGCACAGGAGATGCCTTGCACTTGCAGCCCCAACCAGAAATGGCAGGCACAGATGCCCACGTCCATATCGCAATGCTCCCACTTAAAATGTTTATAGCCCTTTGGTTTTGCGATCGTCACCGTTTTGCCGTCGCCTGAAACTGCAAAACGCCAGTGTTGGCTGTTTCCGCCTGAGGGCGCCTTGCGCGCGAAGTCCAGCGCGTATTGGATTTCCGATGGCAGCTTCCCGGGATCCGCGCCATTCTCCATAAGCTCGACGAGAGACTTGCGCTTAAAGCTCATCATACTGCTCGCTATGCGGTCGGTAAGGCGCAGCCCTTTTTGCTCCCAATAACCGAGTGGAGTTATGCAAATAGCGCGTATTCCCTCCACTTCGACTTTGCTGTAGCCAAATGATGGCGCAGGGTCGTTTGCGTGTTTACCCAGATGCGGCATTGCGCGCTCGACCTCCGGCAAAATATAGTGACCGAACCAACAGGTGCTAAGTTCCAAGCCTGTAGCATACAAAATAAAGAGCTCTCCGGCAAAGCCAGTCTTACCGATTGACACGAGGTCGGTCCTGGACATAAACGCCAAACAGTCGGGCGGCGGATTTTTCAAGTTATTAGCCAGCGGACGTCCAATAGACTTGAAGAAGCGTAGCTCAAAGTCATGCTCAAAGGGCAGATCTATCGAATTTACAAATGTTTTGAGCTTTTCCATAGCCTCAGGTTCAACCGGACGGTTCTGGTAGCTACGGCATGAATGACGAGTGTTCACAGCGTTTTCCCAAAATTGCTTATTCTGAGCGAAATTCATAAATATCAACTCCTGTATAATATTTGAACAAGTGCTCAAATACATTATGACAGATTTTGAACGATTGTTCAAGAAGAAAAATTTTTAAGAAAAGCCCCGTGGAAAAAATTTTGAGAATGGTCGATTTTAAATTGCTTACGGCAGGCAAATCCCTCTGTGTATAAAACTGTATTCACAAGACAAATCTAATTGCCTGATGCCTTCTTAACGGCCATATTACAACAGAGCGCTTCATTTAACCATCATTTTACTAATCAAGTGTATAATAAGATAAAATTTGTTTAGGAGGTGGAAATCATCAAGTTCTGCTCTCAAACGGCAACCCCGTCCTACCTGTACTCACGCTCACTGATTTGCGCATTATATTCGGAACAGCGGCACTCTTCGCTGTTTCCGCTGTTCTTGCCCTCGCCATTGCCACCTTACTCCGGCGCAGTGTATTGGCGGTGACTATCACTATCGCGGTAGTCGTCTTTCCATACATTCTTGCCAACATCTTGCCAATGGGACTGGTGGACGCGTCGAAGTAGCTACTGCGACTCACTCCTGCCGCTGGGTTTGCGATCCAGCAGAGCATTCCGCAGTACCAACAGTTGATCGGTCCCTATGTACCGCAGTTCGGCTATTATCCGCTGGCGCCATTGGTTGGCTTCGCTGTGCTCTGCGGCTACACTGCGCTTGCTTTTTGTATGGCCATCTTGCTGCAGCAGCTCAAGGAAGAGACTCTATACAAATTGGGCGAATCCAAAGAAAATTTATCTGAAAAATAGAGTACAAAAACGTAAAAAGTCTGATGCCATGCAAGTTTAAGCACATGGCATCTATAATCACCTAAAAATGGCCAGACTGTCCGTAAAGTCGGTAAAACATGACTGTATAAAGGCAGGAGTTCTCCCAAGATGCTATGAGAATACCACTATAGAAGTGGAGTTGCAGGAGCAATCGGTAATAAGCTGCTTTACATTAAATGCTAATGGAACAGTAACCTGCCTATGGGACAAATACTCTCAAAGACAAAAATGCGTGGAAAGAACACAATTTATGGTAATAAAGATGCATACGGACAGTGCCCAAACAGGTGTACAGCTGGAAAGAACCCAAAAACAGTATGCTTTAGCCCTGATACTAAACTAGTTCCTGTAAATTGGAAAGATTAAAGAGAGAATGTGCCTATCGGAGCATCCCTTTGGTACAGTGAAATGGCATCATGGGGCCCATTATCTATTATGCAAAGGTAAAGAAAAAGCCACAGCAGAACTGGGGCTAAGTTTTCTTGCCTATAATCTTAAAAGAGCAATAAATATGGTAGGAATTGAGAAATTGATTAAAGTTATGTAATGGATTTCTCTGTTTTTTCTTATATTTAATGAAGCTTTTCTCTTCAAAAACTAAATAAAACCCTTGATTTCAAGGGTTTTCAGACAAATTATGGCGGAGAGAGAGGGATTCGAACCCTCGGACCGCTATTAACAGTCACACGATTTCCAGTTCCAAAATGAGCATTTTAGATAGTTATGGCCAGTTATGCTGAGTATCTACTAGTTAAGTGATTTCAGCATTTCTGGCCATCCTAGTTTCTATTGTGTATTCCTAAATATTCTTCCGTTGTTATCAGTTTGTTATCAAAATGTTATCACAGATATTTATTCAACCCCTAGCTCTATCTCTACTTCCTGATTATTCACCTCAACCTCAATTTGAGTTCTAATCGACTCATAAATCTCAATATCTTGGTCTATGGCTTCAAAGCTTACAGCAAGCGAATACTTTGATTTAAAAGCTGGGTCCCAACCTTCATGCCCACGAACAGCTATACAGAATGCATCTCTTAATTGGTGTGACTTAAGTACTGCCCAGTCTTTTTGAACTGTCCCTGTACCTCTTCTAAATTCTTCTGCTTGTCCATTATTAGCTTTAGTACCTATTACCCAAGATATGCTACCCTCATCATTTATCGCTCTACCCTCTTCTAATATGCGTCTTCTAAAGACCTCAGGTTCTTCACCTAACTTGCTACTATCCCAGTCTAGCCATGTAGAAAGATATCTCCTTATGCTCCTTCTAGTCCTTCGCGGCTTAGCAGTATACGATAAAGTAATTTCAACAAGTATATCAAAGTCCTCTCCAATTTCTCTCATTTCCTGCGGAATAGGCACTTGATAAATATGAGCTTCTCGTGTAGCAATTTCTATTAGCCCATTTGTTATTAATGTTACCCTATACTCGTTATTTGTTGTGGCTCTAGATAAGCTAGGTAACCCATATCCCATATGCCTTAAAATATTGCTGTATTCACCTGCAGGTGCATTCCATGCCCATTGTGGCCATCTTGCAGATTGCACTATTAATGCTCTATATAATAGTGCTGGTTCATCTGGTAATATCTTTTGTAGCTCAGCTGCAATATAAGCGACCTTAGGTGCCGCGAAAGATGTTCCAACAGCATCTTTTGCATAAGCTGGTCCTGGTGGAGATGTTCTTATAAGGTCAGGGCATACATTTTCAGGAGCAGAAATACGGATAGGTGTTGAATTTATAATTGCACAGTCCCCTCCATATTCTACAACTTCAGGCTTAATTGCATCCCAAATCCCCGGACCTGTACGCGAAAATCCTGAAGGCTTGTCCTTATCGCCTAGAGACTTAGTATCGTAATGCTCATATGAGTCTGCACAAATAGAACCTACAGTAAGTGCTTGCAAACTTTGTGCAGGATTGGAAATTCTACAGCAATCTTCAAGCAAATAACTAGGATATTGTTTACCCGAACCTAACATTTGAATAATGCCAGGATTATGCACATTATTATTACTACGACTTATATTCCCGGCTGCCTGTATAACAATAATGTCATTACTATAACTGAGGTTATCAATTGCTGCTGCCCATGAAGACATGTGCTTAAGCCTGCAAGGTACCATACTACCAATTGAATGATTAAAAATCTTAGTAGGTTCTTCTTGATTATTATGGTATACATCCACTATCTTCTGCAGTAATTTAGGCGGTTGTAGGTAGTCTGGAAGCATGTTGTTATCATCTAGAATTCTTGCATTTCTAATCCAACATGGTAAAGTATAATCTCCAACATTCGGGATGCCGTT